>LNEA01000030.1 GCA_001464855.1 Rhizobiales bacterium Ga0077530 | reverse complement strand
CTGATTAGCGCCGTGGTTCGTGCGTCGGGCTGGTGAGAAGCCGGATGTAATGCTCGGCATGCTGGTACAGGCTTTCCGTTGCGACGTGGTCGCCCGGTCGCTCCGACGCGCGCGCAAGTTCGAGATAGCGCGCGTGGCTTCTCCTGGCGCTTCCAGCGGAGTTAGTGAGAGTGAGCCCCGATGCTGGTTTAGAATGAGTGCGCTTGGTTGTGTTGGATCTCGTTGTCGTTTTCATCCAGATTTGGGCGCCATCAAAGACGCCCGTCCTTTTCGGTTGATGTTGCATTGAGCGGTGAGGCAGCAGGCGCTATTTCAGAACGCCGCTCCGCCAAGTAGACGACGATTTGCAGCGACGGCAGATTCGTTCCCCTGCCCACGCGCTTGGAAAACCGTCGCGACAGAGAAGGCATTTTCTCGTTTTCGACTCAGAGGGGCGCTCGAGGACCCGACCGCGGTCTTCGTCCAATGCCTCAAGTTCCTTGTGTTCGGACCCTGTACGTCGATCGAGAATGTCACACCTCCGAAGGAAAGCCGCCGCGACCTCGACGCGTGTTGCATCGATGAGATTATCCAGAGACGGGGTTGGGGTCGCAGCTCAGGTTTTGTAGCCGCTAAGGATTATATGGTGCTGGTATGGCACAATTTCAATGCGGTCTGCGCGTGAAATGTCTCCGCTAGCTTCTAGGGTCTGTCAGCGCTGATCTCTTGCTGCCGACAAATAACCAATAACCGTTCGCTCAAGCTCCGCCCCGCTCCCAACCCGCGCGACTTCCTCGCCATCGAGGTACAGGATCCAATCGCTTGCATGCGGCTCAAACCCCGCAAGTCTCGATTGCCCACGCCACTCCGCCGCCGGAGGCAGAATGTTCACATCGTGAATGGTGCCCTCCTCGTCCCATACCTTGCCATAGATGAAGCCATAGCCATCCGGCTCCGGAGCCAATCTCACCATTGATCGAGTGTGTAACGCCATGCGCCGATTGTTACGCCGTTCGACACGCGGCGTAAGTCCTCCTGCTCTTCTCTGCAGCACTCATCGCGCGGCCGCGAACGACGCGCGACGTTGGCCACTGGCCAGGTGCTTCCGGTGCGCTTCCCACCCTCCCCTGCCCGGCTCGAATTTCTGCGCCTAACCCGGTGCGGGTATCCCGCAAGGGGCAAGCCCTCGCGCTTGCGCGCGCCCTGCGGGTGCGGGGCCCTTCCCGCCCTCGGGTTCTGACGGCGCACGAGCCGGCCATTGGAGGCCGGCCGTGAACCAACGGAGCTCGTGCCATGACCAACCGTCCCGCCATCGACGTTCACCAGGCCGTCACCGACAAGATTGTTGCCGCTATAGAAGCCGGTGTGGGCAAAGCCCGCCTGCCCTGGCAGCGTGCTGGACTGTCGACCTTGCTACCGAAGAACGCCTACACAAAGCACGCCTACAACGGCATCAACATCCTGAGCCTCTGGGCCGAGGCGCAGGTCGCCGACTATCCCGTCTCGCTCTGGGCCACCTACCGCCAATGGCAGGAGCTCGGTGCTCAGGTCCGCAAAGGCGCGAAGGCCGCGCTCGTCATCTTCTACAAAGCCTACGAGGTGGATCCCAATCCCGACGACAACAACGACGATGGTCAGCGCCGCGTCGCCAAGGCCTCATGGGTCTTCAATGTCGCTCAGGTCGACGGCTATGATCTGCCGGAAGTTCCAGAGCGCCCGTTCATTGCCAAACGCCTCGAAGCTGAAGCGTTCCTAGCATACATCGGTGTGCCGATCCTGGTCGGCGGCGACCAAGCCTACTATCGCCCCAGCACCGACACGATCCACATGCCTGACGAGCGTCTCTTCGACGGTCGTACCGAGACCGAACGTGCCGACGACTGGTACAGCGTGGTCCTCCACGAGGCGACACACGCCACCGGAGTCGAGAAGCGCTGCAACCGCCAGCTCGGTAAACGCTTCGGCGACGATGCCTACTGCGTGGAGGAGCTCGTAGCCGAGCTCGGCAGCGCCATGCTGATGGCGCACTTAGGGTTCAGCGCGCAGCCCCGCGCCGATCATGCGCAGTACATCGCGCATTGGCTCGCCGTCCTGAAAGCTGACAAGAAAGCCATCTTCACTGCTGCTGCCCGCGCACAGGAAGCGGTCGCCTACCTTCTCGCGCGTCAGCCCTCCGGATGAGGGTGATGTGTCACGCGGCGTCTCTCACATCTGCGATGCGCCGCTATCTCATGGGCGACCGTTCTTTGCCACGCCTGTATCTATGGACACCCATACCTATGGATGTCAGTCGGGAGTTGCCGGCGCTTTATGGCCGTTAAACTGCCGCGCAATCGGGCACCTTGCTTGCCTATCGGATAGCCGGGCGGCACCGTCCCCAAAGTGCCAACAACCAAGCCGCCCTCCTCCGACGTCGCCATCTTCAAGGCCGATGGCACGTTCGCCCTTGAAGTTCGACTGGAAGCCGACTCCGTTTGGTTATCACTCCAACAGATTGCTGACCTCTTTCGCCGCGATAAATCCGTCGTCTCCCGCCATCTCTCAAACATCTACCGAACCAAAGAGCTGGCGCGCATCTCAACAGTTGCAAAATATGCAACAGTTCAAAGCGAAGGCGGACGCAGAGTCTCCCGTAGTATCGAGTACTTCAATCTCGACGCTATCCTCTCCGTTGGCTACCGCATCAATTCCAAGCGCGGGACACAGTTCCGCATCTGGGCGAACAGCGTCCTTCGCGATCATCTTCTGAAGGGCTACTCGCTCAACGCCCACCGCCTTGAGACGCGTGGTGTAGCCGAGCTCCAATCCGCCATAGACCTCCTGAGCACGACACTTTCGGCGCAAGGTCTTGTCTCGGACGAAGGCCGCGCGATTCTTGAAATCGTTCAAACGTACGCGCGCAGCTGGCAATTGTTGCTCGCCTACGATGAAGGAACGCTGACGCAGCCTCCCACGGCCGCGAGGCGTCCCGCGAACCTTTCGCCTTCCAAAGCTCGCAAAGCCATCTCCGCCTTGAAGCGCAGCTTGCTTGCCGCCGGCAGTGCCACGGATTTGTTCGGCCTAGAGCGCGGAGAGCAGCTCGACGGCATTCTCGAAGGCTTGAACCAGTCGTTTGGCGGCAAGGCACTCTATCCCACTGTCGAGAATCGGGCCGCGCACCTGTTGTACTTCGTGATCAAAGATCACCCGTTTGCGGACGGCAACAAACGGATCGGCAGCTTTCTGTTTGTGAGCTACCTTGCTCGCCAAGGGCTCAATCGCCGCATGACGGACGCTTCGTTGGTGGCCCTCGCACTGCTCACAGCTCAAAGCGAACCCCGTCAGAAGGACCAGATCATCCGCTTGATCATGAACCTCATTGCGTGATGCACGAGGAGCAGCAGCGCCATCACCACCGATGCGATGTTTCACGTCGTCTCTCCCATCTGAGAGACGCCGCTCATTTGCGCGTGCCCAATACGTTAGCAGCCTCGCACACCTGTTTGGTGTGGCGCTGTTTACAGCCTCACAAGTGCGACGCCATAGTGAGGGCATTCAACGAAAGCGCATTTGTGAAACATGGCTCCCCTGCCCTCCACGTGACCCTCGCCTCGGTTCTCTTGATCAGTGCCTGCGCTGGTCGCCCCGCAAACCCAATGGCAGTCGCGCAGATTGGGGACGAACGGCGCTCCTGTGACGCGCTGATTTCTGAAATGAGCCAGATCGATGCCAACATCGCAGCAAAGCTCCCAGAGACGCAGAAGACCGGCAAGAACGTCGCGCTTGGCGCGGCCGGCCTCTTTCTGATCGTGCCCTGGTTCTTCATGGACTTCACCGAGAGCGAGAAGATCGAGGTTGAAGCCATGCGCAATCGCTACACGCGGCTCAACTCAATCGCTGCCGACAAGGACTGTGGTGCGGCTCCAAGCACCAACGTCGAAGCCATGGGCAAAGCTATCGACGCGACCAAAGCTCAGCAGAAGACAAAGTGAGCCCAATCCATGGGTGAGATTCCAGCTGCCGTCCTCCGCCGCCGCGAACTCTTCGCCGAACTGCGGGCTGAGCTCGATAGGCTGTCCCCTTACCCCGACGCTGTCAGTATTGCCATGGAAGAAAAGGAGATGCGCGAAGCGCTCGACACCATCGAACGCGTGCTTCAGTACGCCGAAGTGGCAAAGCAGGCCGAGCTCGAAAATGCCCGTACCGACGACGATGGGCGTTCCCATTAGCAAAGCAAGTGCTCCAGATATCCATACACCTGTATGTCTGGCGATAGGTTTTTCGCGTATGACGGGAACAAGCTACGACTTGGATGGGTACTGCGGTTTCTGAGTGCTCGGTGCGATAAATGGCGGGACGTCCGGATTGGTGCGCAAGGTCTCGAGATACGCAAGAATGTCCTGGAGCTCCTCGCGCGTAATCTGCGTATCGGGCATCGGCATGTGCGGCAACATGAGCGTGTTGCCAATGCGGTCAGCCGATTGTCCAGGACGGTTGGCAATCCCCCGAAACGTACCAATGCCCTCCGGCGCAGATTGACCCAGGCCGTCCACCAGGTGGCAGTTAGCGCAAAGTCGTACAGCCAGCGCGCGCCCGCGCGTTGCAGAAGGTTCCGGTGATTGCGCGACGGCATCTACGACTGACGTTCCCGTGCAAACGAGTAGTGCCGCCGTACCGACCATTGCGCTCGACCAAGTCGTCCACATTCTGCAAGTCCCCAAGACCGCGTTGATGCAACAATCTTATTGCAGCCTCGCCTACCCTGCCTTGATGCACCGCAAGCTCTGCAAAGCCCTTCCCGCACCCCAAGACGCCCAGGACACGGGAGCTCCATACTCCTGTATGTCTGTAAGCTCATAACTCCAGAGGACTGTTGGTACGCTTTACCAGTTGTCTGGATGCTTGGACATACGCACATCCGGTGTTTGCTTTGCGCATTGATGGGGCAACTGCGCACTATGCCTGGGCCTATGGAGACCCATATATCTGGGTCTCTGGTAGACCAGAACAACACACCCCCATAACCCCGGAACACCACAAAACAGGGGATCTTGTTGCCCAGGTCACTAGCGACACGCACAGTCGCTACATGACAACTGCCATGCGCCCCACCATTATCGCCTTCGCCTCACCAAAGGGAGGGGTCGGCAAGTCGACCAGCTGCGCCTGTCTGGCGGGCGCGCTCGCGGCACGGGGCTACCCGGTCTTGGTGCTTGACCTCGATCAGAACCGGACCCTGGAGCAATGGTTCAAGCGCTTTCCCGACCTCGCCGGCATCCTCACCGTCGAAGGCTTAGGGGAGGGGGAGTTCATGGATCGTCTGAAGCACCACTGTGATACGCGCAGTGGCTTCATCCTGGTCGACGTGGCCGGTGTCTATCAGAAGACGACCATCCAGGCGGCAACCGTCGCCGACCTTACGATAACGCCCTCCAAGTTGTCCGCGCCCGACATCATCGAAGCCGCCAAGCTTCACCGTGAACTCACGCACCTGAGCACGATGATCGGGAAGCCTATCCTGCATCGCGTGCTGCTGAATGAGGTGAGTCCGCTCTGGCCAACCTACCAGCGCGCCGCGCTCGAAGATGTGAAGCGGTCCGGCGTTGAGCCCTTCGGCATGGTGGTCCACCAGCGCGCGCCGTATGCGGAGGTGTTCCTGACCGGGCAACCGCCGCATTTTGCGAACCGCACACGGGAGCCGGTAAGGAAGGCCGTGGATCAGCTCGACGATCTCACTGACCGCATTCTTGCGCTCCTAGGACTCAATGAACAGAAAGCCGCTGCCTGATGAACACCAAGACCGCCATTCCGATCAAAGCCATTGATTTCGATCTCGCGACCAAAGCTGCCGAAGATTTCTCGAGAGTGCGCAACGTACCGAGCGCCGTCTTTCCTGCCGACGCTACCTCAAGCAAGGCAGGAGAGGGGAGTGCGACGCCGGCCGTGCCTGCTATGGCGGCCGCCCCGGCGCGTCCCAAACGCAAACCCCTCAAGAAGTTCACGGTCGATCTACCCGCTTACGTGATTGATGCGATCCAATCGGAAGCGTTTCATTCCAAATGTACGGCACGTCACGTCGTGATGCGCGGCCTGAGGGCCGTTGGCATCCGCATTGATGAGGACGATATGCCCGAAGATGGCCGTCGCGTGAGGGGAGGGGCCTAGCCCCAGATGTCTGGGTATCCAGACCTATAGGCATCCGGGTACCTGTAACTCCAGCAGTTGAAACAAGCGGCAGTCATAGCGGCAAAGAATATTCCATTTCACTAGTTAACCCACTCATTTACCAACGAGAATTTCGGCAATCAAAGCGGCCATCCCGATCCACCTTCGTGCCCTGGAACCAGCTCTCCCAAAGCTCGGGCGGAAGAGCGTGCAGACCTGTCTCCGACCACCCATATCCAGCGAAGCAACTAGGCCAGGCGCTGTAATTAGTAATTCCTCGGCCACAGTGGGGTTTGAAACTGGGGGTCAGTTTCTTGCAGGAGCCGTTAGTGCAGGCTTATATAAAAATATATGAAACACACAATCATCGCCTTTGTTGCATTACTTGGACTCAGTTCCAGTGCCGCCGCCATTGAAATGACGGCTGGTAGCCGCTCGGCTCAGGATAACGCAAGTTTTGAAATGCGTTTGCGTGCATCCACTGCGGCGCTTGAAACCATCATCAACCGCATGCTGACCTGTAACAACAAGGACATGATTTTTGCATCTGACGAAGGTAAGGCCGGGCGCGACGCCGAGGGCTGTGTTGCAGTTGGTGGCGGCGGCAACCTTGATAACATGGAAATTTATGACGAAGAGGTCATAACCGATTACCCAAGCCTTTCCTGTACAGGCCGTAACAGTTGCTCAGTTGGTCCGATTGATATGAGCCCCTATCTGGACAAGAAAAACGTCACCGTCATTGCTTCCTGTGACCCTGCCGCCGGTGGCTGGGGTTGCCGCTCGGGCGAGGGTATCGCTGGTAGCCTTTTGATCCCCAACATGAACGCCAGTTTCTCGGGTACCGTTATGGAGACCTCGGGCAGCAAACGCTCTCGCGTGACCGCCGCTTATAATGCAAGCAGCCAATCGCTTCAGGTTGCGGCTGACTACGAAGGTGACTCCACCGACAACAAAAACGTCGGTGTTCACAAGGTCTCGATCAGCTACACCGTGACCAAACTGCGCCCCCTTGATTAACATCTAAAAACTAGAAAGCCTGCACCCCGGTGCAGGTTTCTTTATTCAATACGTGCTAGAGGCTGCGCTAGCGGAGCCATTTGGCAAATACAATCAGCGGCCCAAGTGCTTGCTGCCGCTGTTTTGCTCGAACGCGACGATCGACTGGGCCTTCCCCGCTAAAATGGCAGAGCGATGGCTGCCGTTGCTCTATGCGCCAACGTCTCTCGCCGTCTGAGCAAAAGTGCTTGGCTCATGGGATGCGTGGAATGTGCTATGATGCTTTCGATGGAAGCCGACCGACTTGCACCTCTGCGCGACGCACTCGATGAATATCTGCAGCGCTGCGCTGTTAGAGGTGGGCCGAATCCCCGCGCGATGCGGCCGCTCGCCATCGAGCTCATCAGCAGCTACCACGACGAGATCGCCCACCAATGCGGTGAGGTGCCCGAGCAGGCTGCACGCCATCTGCGCAACGCAGGAACCGCCGCGCAGGATAATGAGCCTCCAATCGTCGCACGCGAGCTCGACGCTGCCCTAGCCGTCGCGGAACGGCGCATTGCAGGGCAGGGGAGGCGAAGTGCCGACGGAGATGAGGGCCAAGAGACGAAGGGCATCACTCCGACATAACTCAGATCAATGTCACCAGCGCCCTTAAGGGCGCATAGTGGGAAGTTAAACCAAACAAGGAGAACACCATGAAAGGCTTTATCGACCCCATCGAGGGATCCACAGAAGAGAACAGCGATTTTCGTCGCGTGCAGTACACGGGAAAGCATTTGCAGCTGGTGTTGATGTCATTGGCGCCCGGCGAGGCGATCGGCGAGGAGGTCCACAAAGACACCGATCAGTTCTTCCGCATCGAAGTGGGGAAGGGGGTCGTGGTGATTGACGGCACGTCATCCGAGATTCAAGAGGGCGATGGCATCGTCGTCCCTGCCGGTGCGCGGCACAACGTGACCAACACGTCCAGCAAGCCGATGAAGCTCTACACGCTCTACAGTCCGCCCCACCATCGCGATGGGTTCGTAGCTGCCACCAAAGCGAAAGCGGAAGCATCGACTGAACACTTCGACGGCAAGACAACGGAATAAAGAACTTCACGCTGGCTCGGCGGCATGTGGTTTAGTGCGGCCCAACAAGCCATATTCGTGCAATTTCACTTCAGACGTTGAATAGCACGAAACGGCACTCAACCGAATTCCCTTCCTTAGTCAGTCGGGAGTACAGTTCGGGATAATTGTCGCCAAGGCGAAGACCAAGTGCGGAGCGAGCTGAATATCGTCACGCTAATTTGGTCGCGGCATCATGATTTCAATGACTTAGTTTTTTGTCGGACTCTTAAGTGAACAAACTCGATAATCTCGCCCCCTTAGGTCAGAGTTTTAGAGCAACGAAATACTCGTAAGTGAATAAATCCGACCCGGTTAGACCATCCCCACCGGGTAGGCGTTGACCTTCTCCGAGAGGGGATAGATCTTGTCGACCATGCAGACGATGGCGCCTTGCCCTTGTTCAAGCTTGAGGCTTTCGCCCAACAACAGACGCCGTGCCGTCCGACCGTCGGGGCGGGACGTCGTTTTCACTTCCATGGGCACAAGGGTATTGCTGCCAATCGACAGGATATCCACTTCGCGGTCGTTGTGATCGCGGAAGAACGTGAATTCCGGCTGCTGACCACGATTGAAACTTCCCTTCATCACCTCGCTCACAACGTAAGTCTCGAGGAAGGCGCCGGCAGCCGCGCCGCGCGCGAGAGCTTCCGCTGTCTTCCAGCCGCCAAGCCAGGCGGCGAGGCCGGTATCGAGAAAGTACAGCTTCTTGGTCTTGACCAGCCGGCTTGTGCGGTTGCTGTGATAGGGGTCGACAAAGGCCACGATACCGGACGCCTGGAGGATAGACAGCCAATTCCGAACGGTCGTGATGGAAATGTCCGCCTCATTGGCAATCTCACTCGAATTCAGCAGCTGGCCCGTGCGTGCTGCCACCAGCTGCATGAACAGCAGGAAGGCGCTTTCATCGCCCACCCGAGCAAGGTCACGCACATCTCGCTGAAGATACGTTTGGACGTACGCCGGATAGAATTCTTCCGGAGTAAGGCCTCGCCCATCGTGCAGAGCAGGGTAACTGCCCCGCCAGACTCGCTCAAAGACCTCACCCAACGGCAGCGCTTTGACGGTTGTTGAAAGCCGTTGCTCCAACGGAAGCGCATCGGGCTCCCCTAGCAATTCCCGCGTCGACAGTCCGGCCAAGCCAAGGATTGCCACCCTGCCGGCAAGCGATTCTGTGACGTTCTTCATCATATGAAATTGCTGTGAGCCGCTAAGCCAGAACTGGCCCATCCGTTGTTCCTCATCGACCCGCATCTTGAGCAGGGGGAACAATTCGGGGGCGTACTGCACCTCGTCAATGATGGTCCGTCCCTTGAAGCGGGAGAGGAACAGCTTGGGCTCCTTTTGGGCCTGCTGGCGGTCTTCGGGGTCATCGAGAGTGACGTATTCCGCGTCATGAATGGCGTGGCGAAGCAGGGTGGATTTCCCGACTTGGCGAGCGCCCGTCACTAGAATAATGGGAAACTTGCTGCCAAAATTTAGCAGGGCATCTTGAAGGGAGCGTCGAATAAACAATGCAGGGTACTTTCACTTTCAAAGTAAATATACCCTGTATTTTTTCTAAATACCACCCCCAAAACAAACAATCTAATTGGCCACAGGGGCGGACCAGAAGTTTTAATAATAAATGGCCGAAGTGCAATGATTATTGAAAGATGACACAAAGAGTGCCCGAAAAGGGCTGCGGTGCATTTGTTCGCATAATGAATCTTATGTAAAACGAGTATCAGTGCGCGCCGCTCGATCCTCAAGCAATTGCTTAAACTCTCCTAGCGTCTTCAAGAGCGCATCTCCAGCCTTGCCGTCACCCTCAAGCTGTTCCATCGAGGGTATCGCGCGCGCGAAGCCCACCAAAGCGGCCAAGGTCGGCGAGTCCTCCATCTCCAGACAATCTTGTCCGTTCACAACGAATTCGGCCACCACCGCAAGTCCAGCGTGCGGCCCTCTTACGTATCTCGCCAACTTACCCTCGCGCTGAGCCACTCCGCCAAACCTCAATCCGATTTCCAACATCGCCCCAACCAAGACTTTCCGGCCATCCGTGGCCTCAGCCTGCACCCAGGCAGCTGCGGCTTCCTCCAATGCATCCGCCATCTTCTCAAGAGCCAGTCGGCACACGGTGTCCCGTCCATCGGCCGGCAGTTGCACACCCTTGCGCCAGGACCTCCGCTCCAGGACGGACAGCCGCGCATCGACGCGTGTGAGCTGGTCACGCAGCTCTTTCTTGCGCGCCGCGTCGCGGCACACTTGCATCTCGCCTAAGATTCCCGTGAGAGCTTGTGGAGATTGTGGGCCATGTCGGGATAATGAGAAGCATTGCCCCAGTCGAGTCCCGTTGTGGCGTAGCGCTCCGGGCTCGCCCAGAATAGTTCAATGCCTTGCAGATATTCCACGTCAATGTCTTCCGTTATAATACCGCTTTATAATGGAAATACTCGTCAGCATCAATGCCGCCTCTCTTTGCAAATAGATTCATTCACTCCATGCGAGCCCATTCGCGCAACACATAAAGCGACATCGTCGGCCCGCGCGAGCTGCACGCTCATGCAAACTCTAGTTCAAAGCTCTTCCAGCGGACCGGCTCGCCGACGGACCAGTGAGCGCGTGTCCAATACCGGACTGACAAGCAGCAGCGTGTAGCTCGGCAGGTTCGTGATCTTGTTTTGTAGGGCGTCACCGTTTGGCCAATGCCAAACACGCTGTGCGTCCAATCAATCGGGGAAGATGAGCCACGGCGGAGCCCGTCCAAGGGGTGTCCCCAGCTTCCGCGCGTGCGCTTGTGCAGCCGGGTGAGGCCCCTCCCCTCTGTTCTGTCTCCTCATAGCCGATGGCTCCCTTTGTCCCCGACAGGCCGCAACAGATGTGGCCTCGAAACCAAAGGAGACAGCCACAATGGCAAACCAAGAAACCACCAACCGCAAGCCAACCCACGACGTGCTTCACGTCCGCGGTGAAGGCAAGAGCGCCTACTGGACCAAGGTCGGAGCCGCCTGGTTGCACGAAGACGGTCAGGGCCTGAACCTCGCGCTCGAGTTCGTGCCGGTCGGCAGCGACGGACGCCTCGTCATCCGCATCCGCAAAGACAAACCCGCCCAAGGGGAGAGCCGCTGATGAAGCTCACCCCAGCAGAACGCGCGGTGGTCGCAAGCCTCTGCCCCTTCCCTATCCAGGGAGTGGCGGAGGCGGACCTCGACGACATCCTCGATGCCTGGTTCGCAAGCGATCACTACGACGACAACCCCGCCTACACGTGGGACGACAATGAATGCAATCCATCATGAGCCGCCGCCGACCTTACGAGGTGACGCTTCAGGAGATCTGCATCTACGCAATCGACGTCGACGCCATTGACGCCCGCGAAGCCGGGGAGCTTGCAAGCGATCTCTATCTGCACAGAGGTCGCACAGAACCTCGCATCAGAGCGCTAGGCACAGGTCACTTCGAAATCCTCGAGGTATGCCGCATCAAAACCAAAGAAAGCAGCGGCCATGCCTCAATCTAAATGCCTTGCGTGCGGTGGAACCCTCCACTGGAACTGGGAAGAGGCTTTCGACAAGTTCGGATTTGGCGACGGAGCCAGCGCTTACATGACCCACGAGGTTGTGTCGGTGCTTGAGACCGCTGGATACGATGTGCGCAGCTTCAGCTGGGGCTGCCACAACGACATCATCATCGAGATTGCGAGGGACGGTCGCGAGCTCATCTCACCGCAGGCGCAGCGTGGCTATGACAATCCACGCAAATACTTGCCACGCAAGATCGTGAGGCTTCTCGACGAGAAGTTCCCGCGAAAGGAGGTCCTGATATGACGACCAACCGCCAGCGCGCCCTATGGGCCGACGCCTGCGTCGACCTCTACGCCGACATCGCAGGTTCGCATCTTCCTGAGGAAGCCATTGCGGACCTGATCGCGAATCTTGGGCACTACGCCCAACGCGAGAGGCTCGATTTCCTGAAGCTTGTCGCGTGCGCCATCGGTCACTGGCATCTCGAGCAAACCGATGAAGACAGCATCGATGTTCTTCCAACCGTCACCATCCTCATCGGTGGTGAGTCACAAACAAGCGAAAGCAACATCCCATGAGCCTCCGACTGATCCATCCACGCGAATTAAAGCCTCCCGAGGCTGCGCCAGCGCCCGCCAGAATGCGTTTGCTTCGTCCGAACGAGGTCCGGACCACCAACCTGATTGCAGAAACCGCACGGGCCTTCCGGTTCGGTCCTCGCATAAGCCCTGGTCGGGCGCCCTACGAGTTCTATCCGACACCACCTGAGGCCACGCGTGCGCTACTGGCTGTCGAGTGCTTTGAGGGCTCGATCTGGGAACCCGCTTGTGGCGAAGGTCACATCTCGAAGGTGCTTCTAGAGGCCGGCCATTCGGTCGTTTCCACCGATCTGGTCGACCACGGATACGGTGAGCCTGGCCGCGACTTTCTCGGAGAGCGACTGGCACTCGCCAAGCACATCGTGACCAATCCACCGTACGGCCGAGGTTTGGGTGATGCGTTCGTGAAACACGCATTGCATCTCACTGCCAAATCCAGTGGCAAAGTCGCCATGCTGCTCAACATCAACAGCCTTTGTCATCCACGTCGCCACGCGTTCTTCCTGGCTCATCCGCCGTCGATCATCTATGCGCTCGACGAATGTGTCTGCTGGCCGAGCGGCGATCCGGCACAGGCCACGACTACAATTGCAAAACAGCGCTATTGCTGGGTGGTTTGGAACCACGACGAAAAGCGCGCGACGCGGTTCGCCTGGCTCTCGACACGGGCGGACCCGACTAAGTCTGGGGACTGCGCGGCGTAGTGATCGTGCGGCTCGCTTGCGTGAAGGCCGAGTGGCGATGCAGCTCATTGCCAGGTTACTGGCTGTCATCAGGGACCACGCGCCGGCGCACTCGTTTGGTTTGGATTTGCCTCCAACGGATCTGCGGAGACTGCCCTCAGGCACCCCTGCGTCAACCGCCTGCCCGCGCCAGCGCTTCGCGCCCGTGTTGGCCATTGACGCTGAGGCCCCGCCTGCGTGCGTGCGTACCGCGTCCGGGAGGACAAAACGCAAACCAAACGAAAGCACTCACCATGGGCCTCGATATGTACGCCTTCACCACCAGCAGCGTCCCAAGCACGCCAACGGACTTCGAACCAAGCGACTGCAGGCAGATCCACGAGTGGCGCAAGCACCCCAATCTACACGGCTGGATGCAACGGCTCTACCGCGCCAAAGGCGGTCAGGATGACGACTTCAACTGCGCAACGCTGATGCTTACCGCCTATGACCTGGACGTGCTCGAGCTCACCTTGAAAGCCCGCCGCCTTCCCGAGACACACGGTCCCTTCTTCGGCACCTCATTTGGTGATCAAAGCGAGTATGACGACGACATGGATTTCATCGCCAAAGCCCGCGAGGCTATCGCGAACGGCGACACGGTGTTCTACTCTTCGTGGTGGTGACACTCGTTATCGCGGTGCCATGGATGGTCAGTGACGAATCTAGTCAGACATTGAGCGTGGTCGCGATGCGCAATGGCTTGCGCCTTACCCGGGCTTTTGAAACGTGCTGAGCGACCGTAGAGCGGACGACGTAGATGGGACGCGCTCTCGGAAGCCGGAAGTCGCGATTCATGATCAGCGCCAATTCCCGTCCCGTCGCGTCGGCGATCGCAGCGGCAGGGTCTTTGGCGATGTGGGTATAGCGGGCGGTGGTTTCGGGGTTGGAGTGGCCGAGTACCCGGCCGAGTATGGGGATGTTGGAGCCACCTAGCGTAATCGCAAACGATGCAAACGAGTGCCTGAGGTCATGAATGCGTACGTCGTCGAGGCCGGCCTCTGCGCGCAACGCGTACCAGATCTTGGTGAGGCCGACGAAGTGGCGGCCTTCTTTCTTGCCAGCGATGACGTAGGGGTTTCTCGCAATGCGCGGGATGCTCTTGAGGACTGCCAAGGCATAGTCGTTGAGGAAGATGTATTTGAAGCCCGTCTTGCTATCCGGCAGCTGAAGAACCCTGTGTTCCCAATGGACGTTGGACCACTGCAGGGTGAGGATCTCACTGAGGCGCGCGCCGGTCACGATAAGCAGTCGGATGGCATAAGCGGCATAGATGTTGATCTTGCCGTTTGCTTCCCAAGAGTCGAGCGTAACGCCGAGTCGTCTCAGCTCATCGCGCGAAAGGTAGCGCTCCTTCTTTGACGTCTTGTAGCGTTTGATGTCTGGGCACGGATTGGTGTGTTTGGGCAGGAGTTTCTGGTCCTCCGCCCAGCCGAATATCGACGAGAGGCAAGTGAGCGCGTTGTTAGCGGCGGTCTTGTGCTCCCGCCACGAGACGTGCGCCTTCGCTACATCCATGTGGGTAATTTCATTGATAGGCTTGCTGCCAAACTTCGGGCGCAGACGCAACTCGATGCAGTCGGTGTAGGTGACGAGGGTCGAAGCCTTCAACGTCGGGCCATGGATCTCAAGGAATTGCTCTGTGAGCTCCTGAAAGGTCATTTGTCGGGCGCGGGCGGCTGCGCGTTCGACAGCAGGGTTTCCTCCGGCCCGCATGAGTAGCAGCAACCTGGAGGCTTCCTCGCGGGCGGTTGTCGTTGTCCAGGGGCTTCCGTGCCTGCCGATGGTGAACCGGCGCATGCGGCCTCGTACCCGTCGTTGGACGAAGTAGGAAACGTCCGCGCTTTTCTGGCGACGTATGCCAAAGCCGCGCAATTGCGAATCACGGACCTCGGTATCGGCGGGAAGGCTATCTACGATCCGGGTGGTGATGCTCTTGGTCGAAGTCTTCATGGTGCAATGGCCCCTGCAATGCGTGTCGAGAATCAATCGCCACAAATCTAGGGGACTCATAGGGGACATTTTATGGCGAAATGGGTAGTTTTGCCGCGAATAGGCGCGTAGTCGAGTTGGGGTAAAGCATTGATTTTAAGTGAGGTTGGGTATTTGCGCGTAGATAGACACTGTTATTCCCAAGCTGAATGTCGTCGGTTCAATCCCGATCGCCCGCTCCACCCGCTCTCAGCTCTCATCCGCGATCACGATCGAGGGGTAACCGATCCGGCCGGTACGATCATGTTCGTGCCTGAGACATCTGCCGCGATCCTGTACGACGTCGACATCAGCGGCTCGCCATCGACCTGGACAGGAAGGGCTCCCGCGTCCTGGATCTCGACGTCGCGTGCTGGCCGCATGTCAATCGTGGCGGATCGCTCCAGACGTCCCATCAATAGGTTGAAGAGCTCCGAAAAACGCTGTCGTCGCTTTGTCGCCCGCGAAATCACGACATTGAAGCCTGGCGCGAGGACGGTCGTGCGCCGCGACAGCGTGAAGGGGCCACCATAGCGCGCAGCGTTTGCGACAACGAGCCACGAGGCATCATGCGATTGCCCATCGATGGTCGCGGTGAATAGGCGGGGTTTTCGGGCAAGGGTCGCGACCACCGGCCAACTGAAGGCGATCCGGCCAACACGCCGCTTCAAAGCCAGCGGTAGCCGCGCGATCACCTGGCCGTCGAAACCGGCGCCGATCATCAGGAGAAATGGCGACCCGTTCACAGTGGCGGTTGAAAGGCGGACCATCGGGCCATGGAGCAACATGTGCGCGATGGCGGTGGCGTCCCGCGGCAAACCCAGTTCGGCAGCAAGCACGTTGCCGGTGCCGACCGGTATCAGCGCGAACGGCGTATCGTGGCCCTGCAGTAGAGACGCAATGCTGCGCGCGGTGCCGTCGCCGCCCGACGCCACGATCGCATCGTAGGCGCCAATCCGAGTTGCGATGTCCGCGTTGGTCACATCCCCCGAGAGGCTCAGGAGATCCGCCATGGCGCCAGCCTCCTGGAGACGGCGGACGACATCATGCACGAGGCCGAGGCGGTTTCGTCCTGCAATCGGATTGTGGATGATCAGAAAGCGTCGGCGCGTATGGCGCGCACCGTCGCACAGAGGTGGGCCGGCAGCCGGCTGCGGGTCCGCGTCGTGGCTGCGATTGCGATCGTCCGAGGTGTCCATAGGGCTCAGGTGCGGTTCGCGTGCAAGGCGCGGTTGTGACGGCAGTACGCACCGGTTGCGCGCCGGAATAGCTCGGCGGCAATCTCATTCACTGTGTGGCCTTTTGCGACGGCCCGCAAGATCGGCGGCGTCGCAGCGCGAACATGATCGGCTGCAGCTCCTCACCTGCAGCTACCGGAGCCCGCACCAGTTCTCGATCAATCGCGCGTAGATTTTTTGTGCCTCGTCGATGCGCTCGATCTCGCACCACTCATCCGTTTGGTGGGCGAGATGCGCCGGTCCTGGCCCGAGGATGGTCGTCGGCACGCCGCCCAACGCCGGCGTCAGCACGCTCGCGTCCGTGATGTAGGGAGCCGACTCCACTTTCGATGGGATGCCCCGGATCTCTGCGCTGACCGCAAACAGCTCGCGCATCCAGGGGTCGTCTGGGTCCGTCCACACACCCTTGACGTCGACCATCGTGGCCAGCTCCACGTCGGGCCCGAGATAACTGTTGAGCTGCTCGCGTAGACGCACGTGGTCCATGCCCGGCAGGGTGCGGATGTCGATGCCGATCTCCGCGCGGTCAGGCACCGAGTTGACATTGATGCCGCCGGCGAAGCTGCCGACGTTGAGCGTCGCGCCGCCCATGATGGGGTGCCGCGCCACGTTGAAATCAAACGTCTCCAGCTTGGTCACCGCGCGCGCCGCCGAATACACGGCGTTGACACCCTGCTCGGGCATCGAGCCGTGCGCCGTCACACCTTGTGTGATTGCCTTCAGCCACACCGCACCCTTGTGGCCGCAGAGCGGTCGGTTGCTGGTCGGCTCGGCGACGACGAGAGCGCCGGCCTCGCCCTTCATGTCGCGTTCCGCGAGCTTGACGGCGCCGGCGAGCCCCGTCTCCTCGCCAGCCGTGATGTAGAGAATGACGCCCGGCGTGTTGGCGAGGCGAGGCGCCATCTCCATCGCGGCAACCACGAAAGCCGCGACTCCGGCTTTCATATCGGCGGAGCCGCGGCCCCACAATTTGCCGTCCTTGATCAGTCCGTCGTGCGTCGGCACGCTCCACGGCTTGAGGCCGAGCGGAACGGTGTCGGTATGTCCAGTGAAGGCGAGCGGTGCCTTGCGATCGCTGCCGCCGATGCGGGCGATCAGGTTGGGGCGGCCATCGGCGAGCGGAATCCTCGAACACGAAAATCCAGCCGCCTCGAGAAGGTGCTCCAGATGCCGCGTGCAGGCTTCTTCCTGTCCCGGCGGATTGATGGTGTCGAACCGAATGAGTTCGGCGGCAAGGTCAACGGGGCTCAGCGACATGAAACTTGGCTCTCGATCCGGTCCAGCATGCGTTCGACGTCATGCAACGCTACTACTGGCGTCCGGCAACGACAATCGCAACGCGGCATTCGCGCTCGCGATGGCGGATGCCGCCACCTCAACGGCTGGTGGCAGGCGAAGGCTGCGGCGTGGCAGTCAGGTCGCATTTTACGCGTGGGGCACCGCCTCGCGGTTGATACGTGCAGCTTGCAGGGTCGAACGAGCGGAAGGCCTTGGCGCAGAGGTCGACATTGCATGCGCCTCTCGACGAGGCGGTATCGCGCGCGATCTGCGGCGAGGAGGGATTGGCCGCAGCACCACGGAGCTCGTCGAGCTTGTTCTGCGCCGGGCCATAACGCCTCCAGCCCGGGACGGGAGCCGCAAGATTGACGTCTTTCCAGGCGGGATGGTACGGCGGTTTCTGAAGTTCCGAGAGCCGCGCGAACAGACTGTCCACGAAGCGGACCATGCGCGCGTGTCGAGCAGACCCCGGTTGCCAGTTGTAGACGGCGAGCACGGCAGGAACGGCGATGGTTTCGATTTTCTGGCCAGCGGCGATGAGCTTTGGGTAGTCCTTGCCGTCGAGCGTGGCCGGCAAATAAAGCTCTTCCAGCTCCTTTGTGTAAGGCACAGAAATCAACTTGAACCCCGCCGGCCAATCGGCCTGCGCAATTCCGGCAACCGGTTTCGCAGTAACCCAAACCGTCGCCGCATATTTATCCGACGTGCGAATATCGCGCATGACCGCGGGATGCGGATCGAATTTCTCGACGACCTTGATGCCAAGCCGCTTGAATATGATGGGCCCGCTGTATGCGGCCGCCGTCCCCTCGCTGTTGAAGTTGACCCATTTTCCGGCCAGGTCTTCGATGGAGTTGATTTCCGGTCGAACGAAGATCTGCAGCTCGGAGGGAAACAGGCTGGCGACGTAGTTGACCTGCGCGGCGACGTTCGGAACTTTTTCGACCTTCTCGAAATGCAGAAGCGTATCGCCATAGACGATCGCTGCATCGACGCCACGCAACTGCAGCAGGTCGACGAAATTGTCGAATACGCCGCGCGTAACGATCGGCAGGATGCGCAAATCATCGCCCTGGTTCAATGCCCGGGCGATTTCGGCGGCGAGGCGGAGCGGCGCGCCCTCGGGGAGCCCTGCTGCGAGCCCGATCGTTCCTTGATTGAGCCGTTCCCTGCCTGCCTCCCCCCATTTGTCGCCGCCTTGCGCCGACGCTTCCTGCGCCAAGCCCGCAATCAAGACCGCGGCAAATGTCCGGAAACCGAGGCGCCAAAAATTACGCATGATAATCTCCATCGCTCCACGTTCTGCGGGGTGTCATTGACCACCGAGGCTCTTCAGTCGCTCCGCTGCCGCGGAAGAGCCGAGCACCTGCGCCCGCAGGTACCAGGCTTTCGCTTGCTCGCGATTTCCCGCGAGGCCCACGACGTTGAGGCGCGTCAGCACCGCTGGATCGTAGGTTTCGGCGAGTTCCATGGCCGCCTCTGCGATGCCGGCATTGCTCGCGCGCTCGAGAAACAGTCGGGCACTGGTGACATCGCCCGTCGACAATAGGGCTCGACCGCGTTTTAGGAATCTGGCGCCGTCTTCGAGAGTGACGGTAAAACCAAGTGTGCGCCGGCTGTTCTCTTGATCGGTCCGCGCTTTGGTCTCGGCTGCTTCGTTGGCGATCCGCGCTGCTTCCGCTGTTGCCAGTTGCTGCCGCTCGTCTTCGGCCTTTCGCGCCGCTTCGGCGGCTTGGCGTTGGCGTTCTTCCTCGGCCCTCTGAGCGGCTTCGGCGGCTTGGCGTTTGCGTTCCTCTTCGGCCTTTCGCGCCGCTTCGGCGGCTTGGCGTCCTGTCGTTGGCGTTCTTGCTCGGCCTTCTGAGCAGCCTCGGCCGCCTTCCGCTGACGCTCTACTTCAGCTTGTCGCGCAGCCTCGGCCAACTTACGCAGACGCTCCTCCTCGACCAGCCGCGCCGACTCAGCGACTTGACGTTGACGTTCCTCGTCGGCCCTTCGCGCGGCCTCAGCAGCCTCGGCCACCTGACGCTGCCGCTCCTCAGCCTTCTGCGCCGTCTCGGCGGCTTGGCGTCTGCGTTCCTCTTCGGCCCTCTGCGCGGTCTCGGCGGCCTGCCGTTGGCGTTCTTGCTCAGCTTTCTGCGCCGCCTCGACCGCTTGCCGTTGGCGTTCCTCTTCGGCCTTCTGCGCGGCTTCGGCGGCTTGGCGTCTGCGTTCCTCTTCGGCCCTCTGTGCCGCTTCGGCGGCTTGGCGTTGGCGTTCTTGCTCGGCCTTCTGCGCCGTCTCGGCGGCTTGGCGTTGGCGTTCCTCTTCGACCTTCTGCGCGGCTTCGGTGGCTTGCCGTTGTCGTTCTTGCTCGGCCTTCTGCGCGGCTTCGGCGGCTTGGCGTTGTCGTTCTTGCTCAGCCTTCTGCGCGGCTTCGGCGGCTTGGCGTTGGCGCTCTTGCTCGGCCTTCTGCGCGGCTTCGGCGGCTTGGCGTTGGCGTTCTTGCTCGGCCTTCTGCGCGGCCTTGGCGGCCTGCCGTTGGCGTTCGTGCTCGGCCTTTTGCGCAGCCTCGGCGGCCTGCCGTTGGCGTTCTTCCTCGGCCTTCTGCGCCGTCTCGGCGGCTTGGCGTTGGCGTTCTTGCTCGGCCTTCTGAGCGGCTTCGGCGGCTTGGCGTTGTCGTTCTTGCTCGGCCTTCTGCGCGGCTTCGGCGGCTTGGCGTTGGCGTTCTTGCTCGGCCTTCTGCGCGGCCTCAGCGGCCTGCCGTTGGCGTTCTTGCTCGGCCCTTTGGGCAGCCTCGGCCGCCCGCCGCTGTTTCTCCTCGTCGACTTGTTGTTCGGCTGGCCGCTGCCATGCCATCGGCGTGGCTGGATTGGGTAGCGCCGCAGGTGGTGCGGTTTCCGGCTGGAACGCACTGGCAAATAGGTCGGTAAACGACTTCGCGACCGGGTGCTCGGCGCTGTGGAGCGCGATGCCCGTGCCGACTGCGGCCACGACGAGTACAGCCGCAGCGATCAGATACTTAGCCGATCGCGACCGCCGCCAACCGCCATCGCGACGGCTGACCTCGAGCATTATGCTCGGCGGTGGTTGCCCGAAGACCCAGAGATGCCCTCCAGGATCGCGGCAAACGTAATAACGCCCACCATCCTTGTCGCGGGGAGAGATCTCGATCGCCGCGCCAGCCTGCACGGCCGTCGCACAATGCGCATCGATCTCTTCCGGGGGGATGAAATAGGCCTGCGT
This sequence comes from Rhizobiales bacterium Ga0077530, assembly GCA_001464855.1. Lineage (GTDB taxonomy): Bacteria > Pseudomonadota > Alphaproteobacteria > Rhizobiales > Hyphomicrobiaceae. The sequence goes on along the minus strand of LNEA01000030.1, from coordinate 20,095 downwards.
CGACCGTTTACTAACTTCGCCAGGTTCCACAATGAGATCATCGTCACCTGATGACGCGATCAGAACGAGGTCGTCGCCACAGCGCAGCACCACGTAGGCGAGGCCGCCTTCGAGTCGATCTGTGGAACGGTGAACGGCAAATCCGAACGCGCGGCAAAGCCATTCCGCCGCGAAACCGGGATCGCTGTAACGAACAACTGAAAGAATAGACTCGCTGGGCATGAGTACATCCGTACCCAAGACAACATTTGATGAGGCGAAGGGTACCTTATCTTGAGTCCGGCAGCATGAGCCACTGATCGCGCTGGTTAACTCGGCGGAATTCCGCCTGTCGACCAGGATTTCCGTGGCCGCAAACGCAGATTAGAGCGCCCCGCTATCCCGGACCATAGTATCGATTACTGAAACTGACCTGAAAAAGATCTCAGGTCCAAAGAAAGATCTAAACGGCGAGCGGCGTGTGTAGGTCAGGACGCCCCAAGCCGCAACGTGGTGCGCTCAGCGGCATGAGAACTGTCTGATGGAATTAGCTTAGCCAGAACAACGTCTAATGGCGCCCCGTAGGGGAGCCATCGTGGACGTAGCTGCCATCCCGATCCGATATTCCACCAAAGTCTGCAAAGGTCTCGGTTCGTCTTGTCCACCGCTCTAAATCCCTAATAGTTAAGGCGTTTGACCTTGCGCGCTTTGCCGCTGCTCACATTTAGATGTCTCTAGTTGTCCATTCGTGTCTGCCGGCATCGTCTCCTTGTAAGGGGTACAGGAAGGGGTATAGGTGAGTATGGCTCGACAGCAGCGCCAGCCATCGGCTCCCGTTGTCGTCGGCATCTAGCGCAAGTCGAGCCGAAAATTCCAATGCGCGCACGAGGGAAGCCGGAACCGGCTCGGACAATGGAAGCTTGGCAAGCAGGGCGGCATCGTCATGCAGAAGATGACCAACCGTCCAATCGCGCAGCACGTCGTGCCGGAAGGTAAGAGAATAATTGCATTGATGCTCGCGAATGCTATCGAAGCGGAGCAGTTCCTCGACCGTAGCTGAATCGAGGTCGTCGGATCTGGTTGCCGGCGTGGCTGGCGCGGCGATGATTTGGGCGGCCATTACCCTCAACAGCCGTTGACGCGCGACACGGTTTTGCTCCGAGCGACCACCACCGTATCGCCACCAGATCTCCGGCGAGCGCGTTATATGCTTCCGCCTTTAGCCGGGTGTGCGTCGCTCGCAAGTCGGCCGGCGTCCCGAAATCGAACCCGTTCTCTTTATTCAGCCAATCGGCGAGGACTGTCCGGTCCTTGCTTCCAGCTGCAGCGCTGGTTCCACAGGGTTTTAGACATCTGCATGCGCTGATGGCTCAACCAGATCGCGTCCCTTAAGGTCGACACTGACTGGGTAGTTCGGTCGGCCTGCAACACTGCTGGCGGCACTAGCCAAGGCGAGGCTGCCGAGGCATTGTCGGGCCTCGCGCTCGTCACCGGGGCTGTCAATGCGTTGGCCACGAACAAGTGGCTTGGCCGCGCCGAAGCTCTGCGCCAGGCCCTGCTCGCGATGACCGTCGCGACAAGGCCCCTGGCGCCTGCCGCGCATCCGTCCGTCTGGCCCCCGTTCGTGGTCGTTGGAGAGGGCGGCGCGGAAAGATAGTTTGTGTCAGCTGATTTGGAGGTTAGCCGACGTCTGGTCGGAAAGTGGACGAGCATTTGTTGAACAGACGCGTCGCCTGCACACAGCGGAGGCGTTGTTACCTTGGAACTCTCTGAACATCGCCGCTTACAACCGGATTGACAGACCAGCGCCGACATCCAAGATGGATGCGCCGGAATGGCCCAAAAAAGATCTTGGGGGTCGCATACCAATTTGGCGGGTATCAGTCTTGAAGCGCCGGAACACACGGCGCGCGTGTCGGAGGAGATCCAATGAATAAGCTCGCCCCCCTCGCTTTCGCTATGGCGCTGCTGCCGGCATCTGCCGCGCTGGCGGAGTGGAAGCCCTCAAAAGCCGTGGAATTCGTGGTGACGGCGGGGGCCGGCGGCGGCACGGATATCTTCGCGCGCGCAGTGCAGGCTGCCGTTCAGAAGAACAATCTCATGAGCCAGCCGATCATCGTCACCATCAAGGGCGGCGGCTCCGGCGCGGAAGGATACGTCTACACGAAGAGCGCTGAAGGCGATCCGCACAAGCTCGTCTTCGGCACGCACAACATGTACGTGCTGCCGCTCGCTGCCAAAGTGGCGTTCACGCACAGGGATCTCACGCCGATTGCCGCGATGGTTTTCGACGAGTTCATGATCTGGGTGAAAGGCGACAGTCCGATCAAGGATGCCAAGGGCTTTGTCGAAGCCGTCAAGGCCAAGGGTGGCCAGTGGAAGATGGCGGGTGCGCAGTCGAAGGACTCTGATGAGCTGGTCACCAAGCTGCTCGACAAGGCGATTGGCGCGAAGATCATCTATGTGCCGTACAAGTCCGGCGGTGAGGCTGACGTGCAGCTCTCGGGTGGCCACCTCGACAGCCACGTCAACAACCCGGCCGAGTCCGTCGGCAATTGGAAGGCGGGCAAGGTTCGGCCGCTCTGTGTCTTCAACAGGGAGCCGCTGGCGGCAGGCCCGAAGGTCACGGAGACGCAGGCCTGGTCGGACATTCCGACCTGCAGGTCGCAGGGCATCGCCATCGATCAGTTCCAGCAGCCGCGTATCGCGTCCTTGCCCGGCAAGGTTCCGGCCGAGGCCGTGGCCTTCTATCAGGATCTGTTGCGCAAAGTCGCCGAGACACCCGAATGGAAGGAATACGTCGCTCGCACGGCTCAGTCGGGTCGCGTCCTGATCGGCGGCGATCTCACAAAGTTCATCGACGGCGACTACGTGCGCTTCCAGGCTGTGTTCAAAGAAGAAGGCTGGCTGGTCCAGTGAACCGCGGCCGCCGCGCGGCGTAACCGATGAGGCAATTCGGGGCGACGGACCATCGGTCATCAGTCGCCCCGATCGGCACCAGTGATGGTCTTCCGAGGATCAGGAATTGGAGCAGCACGATCCGTCGGCGAGCCGCGCCCTCGCAACGCGGCGCACGCTCGAAGTCATTGCGGCGGCGCTGGCGCTGGCGTTCGGCGCAACTATCATCCTCGGCGCGCTCGAATATCGCATCGGCTGGGGCGAGCGCGGGCCTGAGCCGGGCTATTTCCCCTTCTGGATGGGCATGATTGTCGTCGTCGGAGCGATCGGCGCACTGTTTGAAGCTTTGTTTGCGCGTCGCCACGCGGACGCGCCGATGGCGATCAACGCGGATCAGGCCAGACGTGTTGCCTTATTCCTGCTGCCGATGCTGGGGTTCCTCGTTTTAGCCCTCATCTTCAAACTTGGCCTCTATGTCGCGATGGTGGCCTACATGCTGACGGTGATGCTCTGGCAGGGGCGTTATCGTCTTCCAGCGGCGCTGGCGGTCAGCTTCGGCACGGCCGCCGTCTTTTATTTCATGTTCGAGCTCTGGCTCCATGTGCCCCTGATGAAGGGACCCGTCGAGGCTTGGCTCGGCATTCACTGACGCGCTTGGAGGGCAGGGCTTGGACAACATCGGCGACCTCTTGCACGGGTTCCAGGTCGCACTAACTGGCTACCATTTGATGCTGATGGTTGTCGGCGTGTTGTTCGGCATCCTCGTCGGCGTGCTTCCCGGACTCGGTGCGCCGAATGGCGTGACACTGTTGATCCCTCTGACTTTCACGATGGAGCCGGTCTCCGCGATCATCTTGCTCGCGAGCATGTATTGGGGCGCCCTGTTTGGCGGATCGACCACGTCGATCCTGTTCAATATCCCGGGAGAACCGTCATCGGTCGCGACGACGTTCGATGGTCACCCCATGGCGAAGCAGGGGCGCGCCACCGAGGCGCTGTCCTACGCGTTCCTGTCGGCCGCATTCGGCGCGCTCTTCGGCGTGGTCGTCATCACGCTGCTGGCTGGCCCTGCCGCGACCTTCGCGCATAAGTTCTCGTCGCCTGAATATTTCGCTGTCTATTTTCTGGCGTTCGCCTGCTTTGTGGGCCTCGGCGGCGCGTCGCCGTTCAAGACACTGGTATCGGCTGGAATGGGCTTCTCGCTCGCTGCCGTCGGCATGGACACGATCTCAGGATCGCTGCGGCTGACGTTCGAATTGCCAGATCTGATCAAGGGGGTCAGTTTTCTTGTAGCGGTCATCGGACTATTCGGTATCGGCGAACTGATCGCCACCATGGAGGAGCGCCTCGAATTCCGCGGCGTGCACGCGCGCATCTCACCGCGCGACGTCCTGAAGACGATAGCGGCGCTGCCGTCGTACTGGGTCGTGCTGGTCCGATCGAGCCTTGTCGGCTGCTGGATGGGGATCACCCCCGGCGGCCCAACGGCTGCGTCGTTCATGAGCTACGGTCTCGCCAGGCGCTTTGCGCCGCGCACCGGCGAGTTCGGCAAGGGAGTACCGGAGGGCGTCATCGCGCCTGAGGCGGCCGACCTGGCGCTCGGCATACCGGGCTCAGCGACCGCCGCCGTCATGATGGGGGGCCTTATGATCTGGGGCCTGCACCCGGGCCCCATGCTGTTCGTTGACCAGAAGAGCTTCGTCTGGGGCCTGATTGCCTCGATGTACGTGGCAAACGTGGTGGCAGTCGTGCTCGTGCTGTTTACGGTTCCCTTGTTTGCCGCCATCCTGCGTATCCCCTTTGCCATCATCGCGCCGCTGATCGTGGTGGTCTGTTTCGTCAGCGCCTGGACGGTATCGAGTTCGCCGTTCGACCTGTGGCTGGCTTTCCTGTTCGGCCTCATCGGCTATCTGTTCAAGAAATGCGAATATCCGATTGCACCGCTGGTGCTCGCCATGGTGATCGGCGACAAGGCTGAGGATGCGTTCCGACAGTCCATGATCATACACGGCGGGTCGCTCGGGGCGTTCTGGTCGAACTGGCTGTGTGGGACGATCATGACGCTCGGCTTCGTGTTGCTGCTCTGGCCGCTTGTCTCTTCGGCGCTGCAACGCACCAAATCCCCACCGGCCTCGGCCGGCGGCTGAAGGCGGCCGGCCCTTCCGCTTGCGATTGCCCTTCTGTTCGAATCTCATTTTCGGCAAGGACAGCGCCTCGAGCGGGCTCTCGATGGCCGCAATCATGCCGGTGGTCAATTGCGTTAGCGCGCCGTCGTCTCGAGCTTGTCGTGGTCAGAGCGGAAGAATCCGACTTAGACAACGGCTTCCGATGGTGCAGCGGACCTACGGTTGGCACCGAGCAATGCGTGCTCGTGAGCAATAGCCGACGAACGCCGTGTAGGGGCGCAACACTCGTGTTCAAAATCTGTAGAGCCGGGCGGTGAGCAGCGTATGCACCGCAACAGGATCATGTTTCACAGGCCGATGATTCAAGCGGGCATCCATGATGTCTGTTTCAACATCAAGAATGCACTGTGCACCGAAACCAAAAACGCCAATCCTCACGGCCAATCGAAGAATGTGAAGGGCACCTGCGGCGCTCGCCCCGCAACATCGCGGCGGATGCAGGCGCGACGATAGCGGGCCGGCGGCAAGCCGACGTGCTTGGCAAAGAACCGGTTGAAGTAAGCCGCATCCTTGAAGCCGAGCATGAAGCTCAGCTGCTTGATGGTGATGGCGGAGCGTTCGAGCCGCACCACGGCTTCATAGAGAACGCGCTGCTGGATGAGGACGCGCGGCGCGCGACCGAGCGTGCGCACGGCAACCGCGTGCAGCCGCCCGGGCGTGACGCCGAGAGCTTCGGCATAGCGCTCGACGCGCCAGGGCTCACGGAAACGCTCCTCGACCAGTTGGCGAAAGCGCATCAAGAGTGCCGCCGCGCCGCCGCTTTCGCCGCGCGCGAGGGCGTGCGCGCCGACGTGGCGCCAGAGCTGTACGAACGAGATCACGAGCGCCGACGAGATGATCGTCTCGGCGCCGGGGCCGGGCGCGCGCAATTCGCTCGCGATCAGTGACATCGCGCGGGAGAGTTGCGTCGCGCTCTTGGCCTCGATCGCCAGCACCAGCGGCTGCTCGGCGGCGAGCAGATTGACGAGTTCGCTGACTTCCGGGATCTGGCGGAACGTCTGCTCCATCAAGTCGCGGCGGATCTGGAGCATGTGGCCGCTGCCACCCGCCTCAATGACGAGCCGGTCGGCCGCTAGGGCCGGGCTCCACACGAAGGCCGGGCCGAGGACATGGCGGCGTTCCTCACCGGCATGGAGCCAGGCTTCGCCGGACTGCAGCAGTAGGCCGTGATCGAGCGCACCCGCGATTGCCGACCTGAGACGCCATTCGCGGGCCTCGAAATGGCTCTCCACGGGGATAGAGCGAAGGCGCGATGCAATGGTTTCGGAGGGTTGCGCCGTCACCGGCCGAGCCTGCAGGATAATGCTGTCGGCGCCCCACGGCACATTGCCGAGCCGCCACTGAGCGATTGTTTAGTGCAACTCTTCACTCGTTTTGTCCATTTCCAGAGGCGACCACATGGTGTTCACTCTGTCAAGCACGGGCCCATGCACGCCATGACAAGAGCCCGGCTTGAGAGAGGAAACGCGCTGCGCGTGGGTGATGGACCAAGGTCCGCACTGCGCCGGCCTCAGGAGGACCCTCGATATGCTGCGAACGTCTCTCAGCAGGCTGACATTGGCTGCGGCTATATCGGCGCTTTTCGCCGGTCAAGCTAGCCTCGCGCAGGACAAGATCAGGATCGGCTACGCAATCTCGAAAACCGGCCCCTTCGCGGGTGGCGCCGGCGTCACCACGCTCCCCAACTATCAGCTCTGGGTGAAGGACGTGAACGCAGCCGGCGGCATCTCGGTCGGCGGCAAGAAGCTCCAGGTCGAAGTGGTCGAGTATGACGACCGCTCGAATTCGGAGGAGGCCGTCAAGGCGATCGAGCGGCTCGCGACGCAAGACAAGGTCGACATCATCCTGCCGCCGTGGGGCACCGGCCTCAATCTCGCGGTGGGCCCGACGTTCAACCGGCTCGGCTATCCGCACCTCGCCGTCACCGCCGCGACCGATCGCTCGCCGGAGATGGCGAAGCGCTGGCCGAACAGCTTCTGGTTCCTTGGGCCGTCGAAGCCGGGCGCCGTCGCGCTCGCGGAGGTGCTCGGCAAACTCAAGGCCGAAAACAAGATCGGCGCCAAGATCGCCATGGTATCCGTCGCCGACGCCTTCGGCATCGAGCTCGCCACGGCAGCACGGGTGGCGTTCAAGTCGGCCGGCTTTGAACTCGCCCTCGACAAGACCTACCCAATCGGCACGCAGGACATGCAGGCGTTGCTGAAGGATGCGATTGCGACCGGCGCCGATAGCTTCGTCGCCTTTAGCTATCCCCCCGACACTATCGGCATTACCGATGCGGCGCGGGTCCTCGGCTACAATCCGAAGGTGTTCTACACTGCCGTCGGCACGGCCTTTCCCGTATTCAAAGGTAAGTTCGGCGCCAGCATCGAAGGCGTGATGGGTGTCGGCGGTTGGAACGTCTCGAGCCCGGCGCTCCAGGCGTACTTCAAGCGCCACACGGAATCGATCGGACGCGAACCAGACCGCTGGGCGAGCCCCGTCACCTACGTCAGTCTCCAGATGCTCCAGCAAGCGATCGAAAGGGTCGGCAAGATCGATCACTCCGCCATCATCAGGGAACTGCAGACCGGCACGTTCGACACGATCATGGGCAAGATCAAGCTCGCCGACAACATCATGCCGATCGTGTGGTGGGTCGGACAGTGGCAAGGCGGCGAGTTCGTAGGCCTCGCGCCGACCAGCTACGAGGGCGCCAAGTCACCACTGTTCCCCAAGCCCGTCTGGGCCAACTAGGGGAACAGCTGCTGGAGCCTCGGCCGTTTTCGGGGGAGAGTGTCCGGGGCTCCAGCCATCGATTGGCGTAAACCATGCTGCTCATCGACATCCTCATCTCGGGCCTCGTGCTCGGCGGCATGTACGCACTCATCTCGATGGGTTTGACGCTTCAGTACGGCGTCGCGCGGATTATGAACCTCGCCTACGGGGAGTTCCTGGTCGGCGCCGCGTTCCTGGCGTTTTGGCTCTACAGCGATCTCGGCATAAGCCCGCTCGCCGGGTTGATCGTCGCGGTGCCGCTCGCCTTTCTCGCCAATTGGGCGATCTACCGCTATCTGCTCACGCCGCTGGTCAACCGCGCGAAGAGCCGTGGGCAGCTCGAAGTCGACAGCATTCTCGCGACCTTCGGGTTGCTGTTCATCGTGCAGGGCGTGGCGCTCGTCGCGTTCGGCGGCCAGTACTACAGCTACGGCTACCTTTCCGTGCCGGTCTCCGTGCTCGGGACGACGCTGGCGCTTAACCGGCTGATCGCGTTTCTGTTCGCGGGCCTGATCGGCATCGGCCTTTACCTCGCGCTGACCCGGACGCGCACCGGCACTGCGATCCGCGCCATCGCCATCAATCCGACGGCGGCGAGCCTCGTTGCCATCGATGTGCGGACCGCCTCGGCATTTGCGTTCGCGCTCGGCGGCGCCCTCGTTGCGGCGGGCGGCGTGCTCGTCAGCATGTTCCTGACCTTCAATGCCTCGATGGGCGTCGTTTTCACGATGAAGGCGTTGATCGTCGTCATCGTCGGCGGCGTCGGCAACGTCATCGGCGCGCTTGTGGTGGGCCTCGCCCTCGGCGTGATAGAGACCGGCGTCACGCGGCTAGTCGATCCCGGGCTGACCCTCGCCGTCACCTATGCCCTGTTCATGATCGTGCTGTTGATCCGGCCGCAAGGGCTCTTTGGGAGTCCCGCGCGATGAACCTCGCGCGCGCCCCTCTCGTCGCGCTGGCGCTGCTTGCGGCACTGTTATTGGTGGGCTTGCCGCTCGTTGCCAGCGGCTATGTCCTCGCTGTCGCGATCGGAATGCTCCAGTTCATGGTACTGGCGACGGCCTGGGCGCTGTTCTCTGGCCCGACACACTATATCTCGCTCGCGAGCGCCGCCTTCTTCGGCATCGGCGCCTATGCCGCCGCCATGGCAGCCGAGATCGTGCCGTGGCCGGTCGTGCTGATGCTCGCGACGCTCGGGGGCTTCGTCATCGCCCTCGTCGTCGGTCTTTCGACGCTGCGGCTTTCCGGCGTCTACTTCGTCATCTTCACATTCGGCCTCACCGAGCTGATCCGCCAGCTCGTCACCTGGTACGAGGTCAACGTCAAAGGCACGATGGGCCGCTATCTCTTTCTCGACATCCCGCAGTCGGCGATCTACTGGCAGCTTCTCGCACTCGCCGTCGCCGTACTGCTCGCCAGCTGGCTGATCAACCGCTCGCGCTTCGGCCTCGCCGCCCGCGTTATCGGCGCCGACGAGATGGTGGCGCGCCACACCGGCATCGACACGACGCGGGTCAAGATCGCACTCTTCGCGTTGAGTTCTGCGATCATGGCGCTCGCCGGCGCGATCATGGCGCCGCGCTGGACGTACATCGACCCGACCATCGCCTTCAATCCGATGATCTCGTTCCAGGTCGTCATCATGGCGCTGCTCGGCGGCGCCGGCGCGCTGTTCGGGCCGCTGCTCGGCGCGGTGCCGCTGGTGCTGCTGTTCGAGATCCTGCAGGCCAACTTCCCCAACGCCTATTCGATCCTGCTCGGCGCCGTCTTCATCCTGATCGTCTATGGCCTGCCGCGCGGCGTCATCGGCCTTGTCGACGATTTGCGGTCCACGGCACCACCGAAGCCCGCAGGCGCGCTCGTGGTGCAACCCGCTCGCGACCAGAGCGTTCTCGCGATCACGGATCTCAAACGGTCTTTCGGCGGCCTCAATGCCGTCGACGGCGTGTCGTTCGAGGTGCGTCCCGGTGAGATCGTCGGCCTCGTTGGTCCGAACGGCTCTGGCAAGACCACCGTCCTCAACCTGATCTCGGGCGCGCTCAAACCGGACAGCGGCGGGATCCGCTACATGGGCCGCGCAATCGCCGCCGAAAATCCCGAGACCATCGCCCGCTACGGCATCGCGCGCACGTTCCAGCTCGTGCGCGTCCTCCCCGCCATGAGCGTCGCTGAGAATGTGGCGCCCGGCCTGGCGTTTCGTGCCCTTCCGATGACGGGAGCCGACGCACGCGATGAAGCTGAGGCGCTGCTCGCCCGCGTCGGCCTCCACCACAAGGCGGACCTGCCGGCGGCGGAGCTGACTTATATCGATCAAAAGCGGCTCGAGCTCGCCCGCGCGCTCGCCCTCGAGCCAAAGTTGCTGCTGCTCGACGAGTGGCTGGCCGGGCTGAACCCGACCGAGCTCGAGGAGGGCATTGCGCTCATTGAGGCGCTGCGGCTCGATGGTATGAGCATCGTCATGGTCGAGCATGTGATGGATGCGATCCACGCGCTCTGCGATCGCTGCGTCGTGATGAACGCCGGGCGCATCATCGCCGAGGGCACGCCGCGGCTCGCGCTCGCGGAGCCCGAGGTCGTGCGCGCCTATCTCGGAGAGCCAGATGCTTGAGATCGCATCCCTCTCCGTCTCCTACGGCAAGCATCGGGCACTATCCGACGTGACCCTGACGCTCGACCGCGGCGAGGTCGCGGTCGTGCTCGGCACGAACGGCGCCGGCAAGACGACGCTGCTGAAGGCCATCGCCGGCCTGTTGAAGCCGGCCAAGTGCACGCGGATGACGTTCGCGGCCCAGGACCTCACCGCGCTCGCCCCCCACGAAATCGTCGAAGCCGGCATCGCGCTCGTTCCGGAGGGACGCGGTATCTTTGCCGAGCTGACGGTGCGGGAGAACTTGCTCCTCGGCGCCTATGCCACGCGCGCGCGCGCCGGCGAGCAGAAAACGCTCGCCGAGGTGCTGGCCCTCTTCCCGCGCCTTAAAGAACGGCTTGCGCAAAGCGTCGGCACCATGTCGGGCGGCGAACAGCAGATGGTGGCGATCGGGCGCGCACTGATGTCGGCGCCAGAGCTGCTGCTGCTCGACGAGCCGTCGCTCGGCCTGTCGCCGCTCCTGTCGAAGGAGCTGTTTCAGGCGCTCGGGCGCGTGCGCGATACCGGCCTCGGCATCCTGCTCGTCGAGCAGAACGTGCGCGCCGGTCTCGCCATCGCGGATCGCGGCTACATCATCGAGAACGGCCGGATCGCGGGTGAAGGCCGCGCCGCCGAGCTTGCCGCCGACAACGCAGTGCAGCGGGCTTATCTCGGCGGCGGGATGCGCGGCACTACGGCGGCCCGGAGGCTGCGCGCGAGTGTCCCGCTGCTGAGCGAGCCCACCAACGGTGCGGATCCTTCAGCCCGGCTCGGATCGGTCAAAGACACACCCTCATCCCTATCAACCGAGGCACAGAAGGCGCCCCCCATGAACGCGATCAACCTTCTCATCGGCGGCAAGGATCGTGTCGCCACCGGTCACGCCGTCTATCAGCGCAACAACCCGATTTCGGGAGAAGTCGCAAGCACGGTCGCCGCGGCGACGGTCGAAGACGCGATCAGCGCGGCGGACGCGGCGGCGGCGGCCTTCCCCGCCTGGTCGGCGCTCGGCCCGAGCGAGCGGCGCGCACGCCTCAACAAGGGCGCCGACATCCTCGCGTCGAAAGCTGAGGAATTCACGCGACTGATGATGGCCGAGATTGGTGCCACCGCCGGCTGGGCAGGTTTCAACGTCATGCTCGCCGCGGGGATGCTGCGCGAAGCCGCCGCCATGACGACGCAGATCTCGGGCGAGGTCATCCCGACCGATAAGCCGAACAATCTCGCCATGGCCTTCCGCCAGCCGGTCGGCGTCGTACTTGGTATCGCGCCTTGGAACGCGCCCGTCATCCTCGGCGTGCGCGCAGTGGCTATGCCCCTCGCGTGCGGCAACACGGTCGTGCTGAAAGCGTCGGAGGTGAGCCCCGGCGTCCATCGACTCATCGGCCAATGCCTCACCGAAGCCGGCCTCGGCGACGGCGTCATCAACATCATCACCAATGCACCCGACGATGCCCAGCCGATCGTCGAGGCCCTCATAGGCCATAGCGCCGTCCGCCGCGTCAACTTCACGGGCTCGACGCGGGTCGGCCGCGTGATCGCCGAGATGGCGGCGAGACACCTGAAGCGCGTCCTACTCGAACTGGGCGGCAAGGCACCGCTCGTCATCCTCGACGATGCCGACCTCGACGAAGCTGTGAAAGCGGCGGCGTTCGGCGCGTACATGAACCAAGGCCAGATCTGCATGTCGACCGAGCGCGTCGTCGTCGACGAGAAGGTTGCCGACGCCTTCGTCGGGAAATTTGCCGAGAAGGTGCGGTCGCTGCCGTCCGGCGATCCGCGCAAAGGCAACGTGGTGCTTGGCTCGCTCGTCGGCTCGCAAGCGGCGGACCGAGTCAACGCGCTAATTGCCGATGCGATTGCCAAGGGCGCGAAGCTGATCGCCGGCGGCGTCATGCCGGGCACGATCCTGCCGGCGACGATCGTCGATCACGTCACGCCGAATATGCGCATCTACGGCGAGGAGAGCTTTGGCCCGGTCGCGACGATCGTTCGCGTCGGCAGCGCCGAAGAGGCGATCCGGGTCGCCAACGACACTGAGTACGGACTCGCTGCCGCCGTTTTCAGCAGAGACATTGCGCGCGCGCTCTCTGTCGCGCGCCGCATCGAGAGCGGCATCTGCCACATCAACGGGCCGACCGTGCACGACGAGCCGCAAATGCCGTTCGGTGGCATGAAGGCCTCGGGCTATGGGCGATTCGGCGGCAAGGCGGCGATCGACGAGTTCACTGAGTTGCGCTGGATCACCATTCAGACCGGGCCGCGCGCGTATCCGTTCTGAGCCAAATGCCTTTCTTGCTCGGACCTCCAGCTTCGGCGGCCAATGACTACTCGCGGTGAGCGAGCGTCGATGCGGGCCTCCGATAACCTCTGCGGAAGACTCGAATCTCTAACGGAGGTGATGTCCGTAAAAGGGATGACGCGCGGTCGACACGGCCAGGCAAGGTACGGACGGCACTTCCGGAATTGGCCCATCTCGTCGGTTCGCGTCTTGGCCGAGTTCGTCCGCACCTGAAGGTGAAGCAGTCTCGCGGAGCGTCAGAGCAAATGGTTGATTCTGACCCGGAGCAGTCATTCGACGTATTGCTATGGAAGGCGGAACAACGGGACGTCGGGAGTCACAATGCAGCTTTTGCTGATCGCCGGCCCTGCCAGCGTTGACCCGCGCCGGGCGACGCGGTCCCGCGGACAGGAGCGATGGAATGGCGTCCTGAGGGCCGCGCACCGCGATCCTCCCGCCTCAGATCTGTTGGGGTCAATGCAGCGGCTCGTCCGGCACAGTAACTAATTCAGGTCGGGTGCGCGAAAACGAGCGCGAGTTCAAATTGCTCGATTAGGATGCATGAGTTAGATCTTCTTAGATCAACATCCAAGATGAGGGCCGGCTATGTCCGAAGACACGAAGGTACGCTTATCACGCCGGCAGATCACAGCAGCGCTCGGCACCTCGCTCATCGCGGCGCCTTTCATCATCACCCGGCCGACTTGGGCCAACGTTCAGCTTCCGGTACGCACGCCCGGCGGCAGCTTCGATGAGGTGAAAAAGGAGCACGTCTACGAGCCCTTCCGCAAAGCGACGGGTATCGAGATCATTCCCGTGCCAGCGACCGTTGCGAAGCTTCTCGCGATGCACCGCTCGGGTAACATGGAAGTCGACCTGATCGACACGGGGGACGACACGCTGCTGCAGCTCGATCAGGCGGGCGCGCTGCTGCCGATGGACTATTCGGCTTTCAAGCTCACGAACCCTGATGACCTCGACCCGATCGTCAAGCGCAAGGAGCAGGTTGGCAACTTCATCTACGCGATGGTGATGGGCTATCACACGGCCGCTTATCCGACTGGCAAAGAGCCTAAGTCGTGGGCTGAGTTCTGGGACATCAAGGCGTTCCCCGGGCCACGCACGTTGCCGGATATGGCGTCCGGCTCCCCGAACCTCGAGTTTGCATTGGTCGCTGACGGCGTCGCGCCCACCAACGACAAGATCTATCCGCTCGATATCGACCGCGCATTCACATCGCTGTCGCGCGTGCGCCCGGCGATCACCAAGTTCTGGGACACCGGCGCCCTTTCTACCCAGATGCTGGCCGACAAAGAGGTGGTTCTTGCGTCCCTGTGGAGCACGCGTCTTGGGGTTGCCATCGACAAGGGTGCGCCGCTCGGCGCGCAGTGGAACCAGAACATGGTCCTCGTGCAGTCGTACGGCATCCCGAAGGGCTCGAAGAATATCGACGCGGCGCTAAAATTTATCGATTTCAGCCTGAGCCCCGATATCCAGTCAGCGTGGATGCGCGCCTACAAGGCTATCCCGGTCAACAAGAAATCCTATCCGGCGACAGCGCCCGAGCTGCTCGATCCGAAGACCAAATTGCCGTGGACGCAGGGCGGCTTCCGGCGCGACATCGACTGGTGGGCAGCCAATCGTACAAAGGTCAATGCCGTCTGGCAGAAGTGGGTCCTGCGCTAACGCACGGCGTGCGCGAAACTGAGAGCATCGTGTGTCTTGATGGGAGTAGGAAATGTTTCATGTCGTCGACACGAAGCTCGCGCAGTCGAAAGGCCCCGTGAATGGGACCGTTCGGGCAGGCGACACCGTTTATATGGCTCATGTGCCGCGTGATCCTCGCACCGGCGAGATGGTGCAGGGCGACATGACCGTCCAGATGCGCCAGACACTCGACAACATGAAGCAGGCCATCGAGGCTGCCGGCGGAACGCTTCTCGATGTCGCGCAAATCGTTATCTACATCGTCGACGCGGCCGATGCGCCGGCGATGAACGAGGTCTACAAGCAGTACTTCGCTCAGCCATACCCAAGCCGCGCGACGGTAGTGGTGAAGGAGCTGTTGAGCCCGGGCATCCGGGTCGAGCTCGTGGCCCACGCATATCTCGGCAAGTAGCCGGCAGCATAAAGTCCACTCCCCCTATGGCTCAGCAGGACGTTCAAGTGCCGCCGCTACGTCGCGCGACCGATGGGCTGGGGGCTATATCGCTCGAGACCGTAACCAAGCGGTACGGGGAAGAAGCGGTCGTTGACGGGATTTCGCTCGACATCAAGTCTGGCGAATTCTTTTCGCTTCTCGGCCCTTCGGGTTCGGGCAAGACGACGACTCTGATGATGATCGCGGGTTTCGCCAACGTCGATGGTGGCCGCATTCTCGTCGACGGCGAAGACATCACAATGAAGTCGCCGCAGGCGCGTGGCTTCGGCATGGTGTTTCAGAACTACGCGATCTTTCCACATTTGAACGTGTTCGAGAACGTCGCTTTTCCGCTCCGTGCGCGAGGCGCGGCGGAAGCTGACGTCAAGCGGCGTGTCGGTGATGCGCTGGCTCTGGTGCGGCTCGATCGCTTCGCCGATCGCTTCTCTCGGCAGTTGTCGGGCGGGCAGCAGCAGCGTGTCGCGATCGCCCGCGCAATCGTATTCGAGCCGCGTGTCGTTCTCATGGATGAGCCACTCGGCGCGTTGGACAAGAATTTGCGTTACGACATGCAGGTCGAGATAAAGGAAATTCAGCGGCAGCTCGGCATGACCGTCGTGTACGTCACGCACGATCAAGAAGAAGCGATGAACATGTCCGACCGCATCGGCGTCATGAATCGCGGCCGCATCGAGCAGATCGCGGCGCCGGGCGACATGTACGAGCGGCCAGTGAACACGTTCATCGGCCGGTTCCTCGGCGAGGCTAATCTCGTCGAGGGAAACCTGCAACAGGCCGCACAGGCGGGTTCCACCCTGAGGATCGGTGACAATGTACTCCTGAAGGCGCCCGCCGCATCCCCCGATCTGGCGGGAAAGACGGTTCATCTTTTCATCCGGCCGGAGCGCGTCGCAATCTCGACGCCGGGTCCAGGCGATGCGGTGGCGGAAGCCAACAGCGTCGCGGGACAGGTGCGCCGCCGATCGTTTCTCGGCAACATCAATCGCTATGTTGTCGCGGTCGCATCGGCGGAGATCACGGTCGACGTGCAGAACGTTGGCGGGCCGCGCTTCGAGATCGGAGACGCTGTGGTTCTGACCTGGGCCGTCACCGACAGTCTGGTGCTCGGATCATGACGCAGCGGGCACATCGCGCGTTCGATCCCAGCTTGCTGCTCTTGCCGGCGTTCGCGCTGCTGATCCTGCTCTTTGTCATCCCTCTCGTGTGGTTCTTTGTTGGCGTGCTGGCCGAGGAGGGAAGCGTCGGCGCCGTGGTTGAGCGCTTCGTCGATGTCTTGACGGCGCCGGGCATCGTGAACGCTCTCGTCACGACCAACTGGATATCGGCACTGGTCACGGTACTGACCCTCGTGATCGGCTATCCGATTGCCTACTATCTGGCAAACAGCACCGGTTGGCGGTTTGCGCTCGTTCTGTTCTGCATCATCGTGCCCTACTTCACGAGCGTGATCGTGAGGACCTATTCCTGGATGGTCCTGCTCGGACGCAACGGCGCCATCAATCAGACACTGCTCTCACTCGGCATCATCGATGCGCCGCTGCAACTTCTCTACAACAAGATGGGCGTGCTGATCGGCATGACCTATGTGCTGATGCCGTACATGGTGCTGACGCTGTATGCGACCATGCGCTCGATAGACACCAACCTAGTGCGTGCCGCCTACGGTCTTGGCGCATCTCCGCTCTACACCTTCCGCAAGGTCTATTTCCCGCTCAGCTTGCATGGCGTCATCTCCGGCGCGCTCATCGTTTTCATTCTCGCGATCGGTTTCTTCATCACGCCCGCGCTGATGGGCGGACCGAGCGATGTGATGATCGCAATGTTGATCGAGCGCGCCGTCGAGATCACGCTGGATTGGACAAGCGCGGCTATCATGTCGATGGCGCTGCTGGCGATGACGCTGGTGCTTTACGTCATCTACTACCGTGTCACCGACGTCCGACGCATGATGGGGGCGTGAGGCGATGGGCCGGGCACGAGGTGCAACCCTGTCATTCTACATCGCACTGGCTTGCCTGCTGCTGATGGTGCCGATCCTGATCGTGTGCGTGCTCGCGTTCAGCGGCGAAGGGTATCTGCGATTTCCTCCGAGTTCGTTTTCGTTTCGATGGTTTGCAGCCTTCTTCGGCGATACGCGATGGCGCCAGTCCCTGTCGTCGAGCCTCATTATCGCACTGATCGCCTGCGTTATTTCCACGGTGCTCGGTTTTTTCGCTGCCTACGCTTTCGTGCGCGGCGACTTCAGGGCAAAGAAAATCGTCCTATCGGTTCTGTTGATCCCGATCATCGTCCCCCACGTCATCACCGCGATCGCCATGTATTTCGTGACCGCGAAATTCGGCCTGATCGGCAACGTCGTGTGGATCGGTTTCTGTCATGCCGTTGTTACGTTGCCGATCGTCGTCCTGATCCTCCTGTCATCGCTCCAAGGGGTGGACATCAATCTCGAGCGCGCCGGCCTCAGTCTCGGTGGCAGCCGCGTCTACGTGTTCCGGCGCGTCGTGATCCCGCTCGCCTTCCCCGGCATCATGTCGTCGGCACTGTTCGCATTTCTCGCATCGTTCGACGAGTTGATCATATCGTTGTTTCTCGCGGGCGTGCGGGCGCAGACGCTACCCGTCCGGATCTGGAACAGCCTCCACCTCGAACTTGAACCCGTGATCGCGGCGGTGAGCGCGTTCCTCATAGCGGTCACAGGCGTCGTGCTCCTCTTCGATATGCTCCTGCGCAGCTTGCGCGACGCGAAAGCCACCGGCAAAGACGGATCGACATAGTCCGCCCGCGCCTTCAATCATCGCCTGCCAACTCGGACCACGGTGAACCATGCCAGAAGCGGTTGATCCCACGATCGTCATCGGTGCCGGCGTCGCCGGCCTGACGACGGCCCTCTACCTCCAGCGCGCCGGCGAGACCGTCGTCGTCGTGGATCCCCTGCCTCCGGCCGGCGGTGCTTCCTATGGAAACGCCGGCCTCATCAGCGCGGACACTTCGGTGCCGATCGCGTTACCCGGAATGGTGCGCAAGGTTCCGGGCTGGCTGACCGACCGGTTGGGCCCACTCTCCGTCGATCCACGTTATCTGCCGACGGCGTTGCCGTGGTTGGTGCGATGGGTCATGGCAAGCCGCGCGTCCCGGGTCGAATCGATCTCGGATGCGATGCGCGCGCTGCATCAGACAACCTTCGACTGCTGGCGCGAACTGCTGGGCCAAGCGAAATTCTCGGAACTGATCCGCCCTCTCGGGCAAGTGCACGCGTGGGAGAGCGACACCGAAACCCCGTCGGCCGCGCTTGAGCGCAGCCTCCGCGAGCGTCAGGGCATTCGGACCGAAAAACTTACCCAGGACGATCTGCGGCAGATGTTTCCGGGGATCTCGCGCCGAGTGGTGCGCGGCCTTTTGCTGCCGGGCAATGGCTTCACGGTCAACCCGCAACGCCTCGTGCAAACTCTTGGCGATCTGCTGCAGGAGGCCGGCGGCACGCTCGTCAACGAACGCGCATCACGCATCATTCCCGGCGAGAGCGGCGGCCACACCGTCATGACCAATATCGGTTGGCGGAAAGCGCGGAAGGTCGTTATCGCGGCTGGTGCATGGTCGAACGATCTGCTGCGGCCGCTCGGCATCCGCGTCCCGCTCGAAACGGAGCGTGGCTATCATGCAATGCTGACGGCGCCTGGCATCGATCTGCGCCTGCCGATCTCGAACAAGACGAGGTCGTTCGGCGTGACGCCCATGGAGCATGGTCTTCGCGTCGGTGGCACAGTGGAAATCGCCGGCCTACAGGCACCGCCAAATATCGAGCGCGCGAAGGTGCTGCTCGAGCACGTCAAGGGAATGTTCCCGGATGTCGATACGCGCGAGCACCGCTTTTGGATGGGATTCCGCCCATCGACACCGGACAGCTTGCCGATCCTCGGGCAAGCACCGGGCCTGCCGAATGTCTTCCTGGCGCTTGGCCATGGGCACTTCGGCATGACCGGCGGCCCGCCGAGCGCGAAGATCGTGTCGAACATAGTGCTGGGACGCCCGTCGCCGATCGATCCCGCGCCCTATTCGGCACAGCGCTTCGTGTGAGGAAGAGCGGTCGAAGTCGAACCGCGCCAGTACCAACAGGGTACACCCTTGTGATGCACATCTAGCTCCCCCATTTCTGCGTAACAAAAGGGTTGTATTCTTTTTTATGTGACACTAAATGACACATCCATATCCTTTTGTGACGCAGGAGCAAATGGATGGGACGCCGCATCGGCTACGCACGCGTGAGCACCGACGACCAGGACCTCACGATTCAGAACGCGGCCCTTGAAAAGGACGGCTGCGCGATCGTGTTCGAGGAGAAGCGCTCCGGCACTAAGCGAGATGGACGCGACCAATTACAGCTCGCCATGAAGGTGCTGACGAAAGGCGACAGCTTCGTAGTCACTCGGTTGGATCGCCTCGGCCGGTCGCTCCGTGACCTTGCCAACATCGCTCATGAGATCGAAGCCTTGGGCGCCCACTTGCGCGTACTTGAGCAGAGCGTCGACACGGCGACATCGGCGGGTCGCGCTTTCTTCGGCATGTTGGCAGTGTTCGCGCAGTTCGAAACCGACGTCCGCCGCGAGCGGCAAGCCGAGGGTATCGCCAAAGCGAAGAGTGCGGGCGTTTACACCGGAGCCAAGCCGCGGATCAATCGCGATAGCGTGATGGCACTTATCAACGATGGAAACGGCCCCGCGGCCGCGGCTCGAGCTCTTGGGATCTCGCGCATGACGATCTACCGGATTCTTGGGGAGCACACAAAGGAGCCGGATCACGCAACGGGCAGGCGGAAGTCCGCTGGCAGGTGATCAGCTGACGCAGCGCGGAATGGCCGCCACGGTCGATCGTGACCCACCTCGGACGTTAGACGCTGCGCGTTACGGCAGCCCGGTATCGATGCTCCGCATAAAAGCGATCATCAGTCGGGCACATTGCGCACAATCGGTAGCCTGCCCAGCAAGTACTGCACTCCTCAATTCGAAAGCAGACATTTCCCGCGCGCGCTACACCTGCTCTGCCTCATGCTGACTGCCCCGGCATCACGCCACGCGCTTGAATTCTAAACGGTGACATCGTCGATTGTCGCGGTCGGCTTCGCTAGTGTCCGCAGCGCCTCAATATCTCCAAGGTTGATATTGGATCCATGAACCGTGACCTTGTAAGGCAGCAACGCCGCGAAGGAACGC
>LNEA01000029.1 GCA_001464855.1 Rhizobiales bacterium Ga0077530 | reverse complement strand
GCGTAGAGCGCCACGGCTGCGGCGTTCGAGACATTGAGCGAGGCGAACGCCGTGGCGGACGGGATGCGCGCCAGCACATCGCAATTCTCCCGCGTCAGCCGCCGAAGACCCTTCCCCTCCGCGCCCAGCACAAATGCCACCGCGCCGCGCAAGTCGACGCCGTCGATCGTCGCTTCACCCTCCCCATCGAGCCCGACGCGGTGAACGCCGAGTTCGCCGAGTTCATCCATGGCGCGCGCGAGATTGCTGACCAAAGCCACCGGCACGACCTCGAGCCCGCGGCGGGCTGTGGCGCCGCGTCATGATGAGGCCGCTGGCGCCGAGCACCGCCGCCGAGCGCAGGATGGCGCCGACGTTGTGCGGATCCGTCACTTGGTCGAGCACGATCAGTGGGCCGCTGGTCGCGCACGCCTCCGCCAGCGTTTCGAGCGTCGGTTCTTCGAGGTGTTCGGTCTCGAGCAGCGCGCCCTGGTGGACGGCATCGTCACCGAGCAAGCGGTCGAGATCGCGCGGCATGACCTTCTCGGGCCTTGCGGCGCGTTCGGCGATGGCCGTGGCGAGGCGGTTCTCGGCATTGTCGGTCAGTACCAGACGACCAATGGCGCGGGCCGGATTGGCGAGCGCGGCGGCGACGGCGTGGATGCCGTAGAGCCGAACCGGGCCGTCGTCCCTATCGTCGCGGCGCGGAAAGGGCGGGCGGCCTTGGTGCGGGCTCTTGTGTTTCATGAGGTCTGGAATGCCTTGGCGCGTCGGACGTTCAGGGGCCGGACAGGCGCTGTGAGGTTCGGCGGTTCGTCGGATGCAACGCCATACCGCAGGTCGTCAGCCGGTAGAAGCGAAACCGCGATTCGAATCAGTCGCAAATTGCAGACTCAGCAATTCGATTCTTTGGCAAGCGGCGCCTTCCGCCTTGATTGGCCACTTTGCGCGCTCTTCGGCCAACCGCAAGAGCGTCGACGATTTTCGGTTTTCCACAACCTTGCGGCGCGCGGAAGCTCGTAAAAACCGCTGTAATTCCTATCTCTCTGGAGAGAACGAAGCAGGATGAATGACTGTCAATATTAATTCTTCGATTAACCTATTTTGCGTCCGGGTGTCGCCACAAAACAACGGTTAAGTGCAGTTGTTCGCCGAGCACGGTTGGCAAGCATGAGTACAGCGAGCCGAAAGGAGCCAGGGCGTGAGTGAGTTCAAGTTTGTGTCTGCGTTCAGCGCTTCGCCCGGTTCGGTGATTTTCAGTCGTAGCGTTGCGTCACGGGAGTTTGGATCCAACGGCACGGCCTCCGATGTAAGCGTACGGAGCGGCCCGACGGAAACGAAGCTGCCGAAGCGTTCCAGTGATGAAGTTGTGTTGCGTCGTGTTGTGTCCGCGTCCCAGTACCAGTTGCGTTTCGTAGCGTCCCCTTCCACGGCCACCTTCATCGGTCGGTCGAGCACTCCGAGGAGCGTCATCAGTCAGGCGCTCTTAAAGGCAAGGCGAGCCGCACGTGCGGACCTATTCACCAGTATTGCGTCGCGGCTCGCCGCCTTGAAGGTGCCGTCGTTTGTAGAGTTGCGTCCTGTAGCGTTGCTTAAGCGTCCCCGTTTCCTGTCTTAGTCCCACCTGTTCGGACCGCGTGCGTCGTACCTCCGGCCAGGTGATGAGTTCTTGAAGGATGCTCATCGTGTCAGCGCGCGTCACCTCCAACACCGATCGCACCGAGTATTGCGTTGTCGCCGCCGACTGGCGACCGATCGGTGAGGCGTTTCTCTCCATTGTCTCCAGCGTCGAATCCAAGCGCGGCCTAGCGGTCAGATCCGCCGCCGCGGCTCCTACCTCCAACTGAATTCGATTTGGAGCCTTTCCCCCCGAAGGGCTCCAATGAACCGGCGAGCGTTCTGGAACTCGGACCCCGAGGTCCCTGACCGTGGCGCGTATCAAAGTTGTGCGTTGCGCCGCACACCGTTCTGGCGCGCTCGCCGGCCTTTATCCTCAGCCCATTTCGATCGGGCTGAAACGTTCACCGGCCCACGGCGTTGGGCTGATCAGTAACCGGCCTCGATCTGAGGCCAACCGCATATGGAGGCCACTGCCATGACGATGACCGGCACCACCACCATCGACCTTTCCGCCAGCGCCCCGCGCAACATTGATCCGGGGCATTGGCATCAGTCCGTCGGCTACGCGCGGCAGGCTTGCGCCCGTGTGTTCCGCGATGGTGGCAGCCCGGCCGAGGCGATGACAGCGTTTGGCGTCAAGGCGGATGGCCGAGTCGACTGGAGCCGCGCGGTTGAGCTGATTGCCGAATCGATGTGCGCGCGCCCCGCCCGCAGGGTTGCCTGAAGCAACGTCCTGCCCGGCCTGCCTCCAGGCCATTTCTAAAGACGCGACGCATCCGGTCTGTCCTGATTGCGTCGCCACCCTTTCTCGCTGATCATTGCGCTGCCGCGAGGGTTCGGTCGACATGCCGGCCCTCGACGGCCTCCTTGTGCGTGCCGGGCATGCCGCGGGGTGAGCCCGAGTATCAGCGAACCGGAGGCCCGCGGCATGTTCTTGCCCGTGACGAAGCTGTCAGCAGCATTGCGTGCGGTCGCATTGTTTCTGATCGCCGCCCTTGCCCTATCGGCCGCGACGACGCCGGCCGCAGCGCAGCGGGTCCCGCCGGATAACATCATCGAGATCATCATCAAGCGGCATCTCGCATCGTTCAACGATGCCAACACCACCGGCAATTACGAGGTTTGGCACGCGACGTTGTCGCGTCCCTTTCGCCAGCAGTTCACGGCGGAGCGCTTGAAGACAGCCTTCAAACCCTTTCACGATCAGCAGATCGACATCGCACCGGTGCTGGCGCAGGCCCCCCTTCTGTCCGAACCGGCTCGGATCGATAAAGAAGGCGCGCTAATCCTCAAGGGCGCCTTCGAGACTCGGCCGAGCCGCGTTCTTTTCGATATGAGGCTGCTACCGGCCGAAGGGGACTGGAAGCTGATCTCGATCCACGTCGACGTCCTGCCGGTCGCCGATCCATCGACCGGTGGCTCGCCCGGCAAGCGATGAGACGTCGTTGCGCCGCGGTCCCAGTGATGTGCCGCTATCTGCGGTGACCACCGTCGGCGCAGACCGTCGTGCGGACGCCGCATGAATTGGGTTGCTTCGCCTGCCTGCGGCACTCGGAGAGCGCGTTGTCGGTTGCCTGCCCGAGCGTCGGACGAACCGAGGCGTAGACGCCCCAATGCTGGCGACCCGCGACCACGGCATTGTAGAAGCCGAGGGCGCCGCAAATATTGCTCGCGACGGTGAGTACCGAGCACGTCGCGTTTGCCTTCTTTCGGCATTCGGCCAGGGCATCGGCTTCGGCGCTTTCGCGAGATTGGCGGTTCCACACTGTACCCGTGGCACCCCTGGCGTGGTAGGCGAGCGCGCCCCAGACCGTCGGTAACCGCGCCCGGCGCAACAGTGCAAGCTGCGCTTCGGTGACATCACCACTGATCGGCTGCTTGACGTTCTCTTGCCACTGCCTGATGGCGTCGCGGGTCTGCTGGGTGATCCGGCCGTTTCTCGGCCCGATCTGATAATTCAGCTTATACAGCAGATCCTGCACTTCGCGGATCGCGCCGGGGTTGGTTAGCGCCGAGGCGGTGGTCGACGGGGCCGGCGCCGATACAGGCGGCAGTGATGCTGCGGGCGGTGGCGGCGTCGATGAGCGCTGCTGTGGCGGTGCCGATGGCGGCGGCGACGATCCGGCTTCTGGTTTGGGCGCGCCGCCTGAGCCTTCGAGATTCCTCAGGCGGATCCGCGCGAGCGCTGCGTAAAGTCCGTTCGGGAATTTTTCGAGATAGCTCCGAACCTCATTGGGGTCCTTCGATTGCTTGACTCGGTCCCAATGCGACGTGTCGTCGGTTTCGCCGCTTTGGGCAACTGCTGGCGTGACGGTCATGGGCACCACGGTCGCACCGAGCGCCAAGATGGCCACTGCCGGAAGCACATATCGAAACATGGCGCGTTCTCCCCTCGATGCGAATGGCCCGTCTCGGCGAAGGACCCAGATTCCCCGTCGCCCCTATTTAAAAGCCTGTTCAGTGCGGTCCAGCCCCAATTATCTCGATTTCAGTATTTCCCAATGAGGTTTGACCTTTGCGCAACGCCGCCTCGTACGTGACCGGCACCGCGCTTACCCGCGCGCGCCGGGCAACTGCGCTTGCGCTTGTCCCGCCGCCCGGATACCGACGAGGGTGATAGCGCCATCCGAGACGCCGTGACGAGGATCCACCATGTCGATCTCAAACCAGTACCCGACGCTCGACTTCGATCTCGGCGAGACCGCCGACCAGCTCCGCGACACCGTGCGTGCGTTCACAGCCGACGAAATCGCGCCGATCGCCGCCGAGATCGACCGCAACGACAGGTTTCCGCGTGAGCTGTGGCCACGCATGGGGGCTTTGGGGTTGCACGGGATCACGGTCGAGGAAGAATTCGGCGGCTCCGGTCTCGGCTATCTCGAGCACGTCGTCGCGATGGAAGAGGTGTCGCGTGGCTCCGCGTCGGTCGGGCTCTCCTACGGCGCGCACTCGAACCTCTGCGTCAATCAGGTTCGGCGCAATGGCACCGAAGCGCAGAAGCGTGCGTACCTGCCGAAGCTGATCTCGGGAGAGCATGTGGGGTCCCTCGCGATGAGCGAAGCGGGTGCCGGCTCGGACGTCGTCTCCATGCAGTTGCGCGCCGACAAGAAGGGCGACCGCTACGTCCTCAACGGCACCAAGATGTGGATCACCAATTCGCCCGACGCCCAGCTCATCATCGTCTACGCCAAGACGGATACGGCCGCCGGCGCCCGCGGCATCACCGCCTTCATCGTCGAAACGGGTACGCCGGGATTCAAGGTTGCCCAGAAGCTCGACAAGCTGGGTATGCGAGGCTCATCGACGGGCGAACTCGTTTTCGAGGATTGCGAAGTGCCAGCGGAAAACGTGCTCGGCGGAATCGGCAGGGGCGTCAACGTGCTCATGAGCGGCCTCGATTACGAACGTGCCGTGCTCGCGGGCGGTCCCGTCGGGATCATGCAGGCGGCGCTGGACGTCGTGCTTCCCTACATCCACGAGCGCAAGCAATTCGGCAGCCCGATCGGCACGTTCCAACTTGTGCAGGGCAAAGTCGCGGATATGTACACGGAGATGAATGCCGCGCGTGCCTACGTCTACGCCGTCGCCAAGGCGTGCGATCGCGGTCAGACGACACGCAAGGATGCGGCGGGCGCAATCCTTTTCGCGGCGGAGCGGGCGACCAAGATCGCCCTCGATGCGATCCAGCTCCTCGGCGGCAATGGCTACATCAACGACTCGTCGACGGGTCGCCTATTGCGCGACGCCAAGCTCTACGAAATCGGCGCCGGCACGAGCGAGATCCGCCGAATGCTCATCGGTCGTGAGCTGTTCAACGAGACGGGTTGAGAGTGGGTGGCCGTCTATCGCGATCGCCAATTTGTCGAAGTCGATCGTCGGAAGTTAATCATGGCGCCGGAACGCGTTGCCTAAATTCTCCCTTTTGACAAAGGATGCGTTGCGTGTAACCTGCACGCCGACGCGAAGAGTGGCATCGGTGGATGTTGCCTATCGCGAATGGGTAAAAGAGCTGAATAAAAGCGGTCCGTCACACAAGCCGCATCAGCCGTTGAACTAGGAAGGCACCAAAGGGAGGACTACATGAAGCTAAAGGTTTGGGTCGCCGCGGCTGCGTCCGCGGCGGTGTTGCTTGCATCTGGCGCTCAGGCACAAGATAAGAAGGTTCGTGTCCAAATTGGTGGCGCGTTCCCGTCGTCGACGGCCATTCTCGGGACCGCTCAGACGCGCCTCGTCAAGATGATCCGCGATACGTCTGGCGGGTCGATCGACATCAAGTTCTTCGAGCCCGGCGCGCTTGTCCCCTCCAGCCAGTATTTCGATGCCGTATCCAACGGCTCGTTGGACATGGCTTACACGGCGGCGGGATACTTCACCGGTAAGGATATCGCGTTCGCGCTTCTCGGCGCCGTTCCCTTCGGGCCGGGCGTCGGCGAATATCTGTCGTGGTTCGAGTACGGCGGCGGGAACCAACTCTCGGACGAACTCCACGGCAAATACAACATCATCGCCAAGCTTTGCGGCATCATCGCACCCGAGGCGTCCGGCTGGTTCCGCAAGGAAATCAAGACCGTCGACGACTTCAAAGGCATGAAGATGCGGTTCTACGGCCTCGGCGCCAACGTTATGCAGAAGATGGGCGTCGCGACGCAGCTTCTCCAAGCGGGCGAAATCTTCCAGGCCCTGCAGCTCGGAACGATCGACGCGACCGAGTTCTCAATGCCCTCGATGGACCTGACGCTGGGTTTCCATCAGGTCGCCAAGCACTACTATTTCCCCGGCTGGCATCAGCAGGCGTCGACCGCCC
Organism: Rhizobiales bacterium Ga0077530; assembly: GCA_001464855.1. Classification (GTDB taxonomy): domain Bacteria; phylum Pseudomonadota; class Alphaproteobacteria; order Rhizobiales; family Hyphomicrobiaceae. The sequence continues at coordinate 2,855 of LNEA01000029.1, read as the reverse complement.
ACGTTTACATTGCCAAGGCAAAATGGGCGGAGTTCTCCGAGACGCAAAAGGCGATCATCGACAACTCCTGCAAGGCGCAGATGTACCAGGAGTTTGCCGAGTCAGAAGCGGCTCAGTTCGGTGCCATGGCCGAATTGCAGAAGAAGGGCGTGACGCTCCACACCTGGTCGCCGGAAATCCTGAAGGCGTTCGAGGAGAAGTGGGGAGAGGTCGTCGCTGAGCAGAAGGCGAAGAGCCCGGAGTTCGCGAAACTTTGGGCGAGCTATTCCGCCTATCGCGATGGCTACAAGATCTGGCGCGAGCGCGGATACTTGAAGTAGTCGACGGAATGTCGAAAGGCCCCGGGTGTGATACCCGGGGCCTTCTCGTCGGCACATGGCTTCGATGATCCGGATGCATCGAAGAGCCCAGCACAAATGCAGGAATTCTTCCTCGGATGTAAGGGCATGAATGTGCCTTTGCCGCTTGCCGAGAAATGCCAACGAACGCCTTGACGGGCTAGGAGGGGCAGTGCGCGCGCTACTATCAATAAGCAACGGCATCGACGCGGTGCTTGGTTTTGTCGCGAAGGTGTTTGGTTGGTGCTTCCTCCTGATGGCGATCGTCATCTGTTTCGATGTCGTTTCGCGAAAATTTGGCTTTCAGCTCGAAGTGTTCGGTATCGACCTCGGCTCGACGCGCTTGCAGGAGCTCGAATGGCACTTGCACGCGGCGCTGTTCCTGACCTGGCTCGGGTTCGCCTACGTTCGAAACGCGCATGTGCGCATCGACGTTTTCACCGCCACGATGACGCCGCGCAATCAGGCGTATCTCGAGTTGTTCGGATGTGTCGTATTCGCCTTGCCCTACGTCATTGTCGCACTGCCTTACGCTTGGGACTTCTTCCTCGAGTCTTATCGCCAAGGCGAATCGTCGTCGGCGCCGAATGGCCTTCCCGCACGCTACATCATCAAGTTTTTCCTCTGGTTCGGCTTCGCCACGATCCTGGCAGCCGTGATCTCCGTGTTCATCCGGCGCTTCGTATTTCTCTTCGGTACGCCGGGTGATGCTGCCGCCGCAATGCCTGAAATCGCCAAAGCGGCGCACTGAGGAGACACGCTGTGGAATGGATCGGTGATCATCTGCCCGTCATCATGTTCATGGTGCTTACGTTCATCATGTTCGTGGGCTATCCGGTGGCGTTCGTCCTTGGCGCGATCGGGATCTTTTTCGGTTGGCTCGGCATCTACTTCGGACTGTTTCATCCGGTCCAATTCGCGAACTTGCTGCCACGAATATACGGCCAGGCGGTCGAAAATCAGGTCCTCGTGGCGGTGCCCATGTTCATATTCATGGGGGTCATACTCGAACGAAGTGGCGTCGCAGAGGAGCTGCTGAGCTGCCTCCAGATCCTGTTCCGGAAAATTCCCGGCGGCTTGGCGTTGGCGGTCGTTCTGCTCGGCACGATCATGGCGGCGACAACCGGTATCGTCGGCGCGTCCGTCGTGATGCTGACGCTGATCGCGTTGCCGATCATGCTCGAGCGAGGATATTCGAAGGAGTTATCCGTCGGCACAATTGCCGCGTCGGGTACGCTCGGAATCCTCATTCCGCCATCGATCATGCTCGTCATCATCGGCGATCTGATGCAGCTCTCCGTCGGTCTGCTCTTCGCGGCCGCCGTGCTTCCGGGGCTGATGCTGTCAGGCCTCTACGTGATCTATGTCATCGTCTATTCGTACTTCAATCCACACGCCGCGCCGCCGCTCGGCGCGGACAAGGGCCCCCAGAACAAATCCGAACTGTTGAAGATGGTGGTGTTCAGCTTTGCGCCGCCAGCGTTTCTGATCGTGCTCGTGCTGGGTTCGATCTTTGGCGGGTGGGCGACACCGACGGAAGCGGCCGGCGTCGGGTGCATCGGCGCTCTTGTGCTGGCTGCTCGCGCCGGCAAACTGAACTTCAAGTCCATGAACGATATGATCCTGAGCGCCGGCCTGACCAACGGACTCGTGTTCTTCATCGTTTTCGGTGCGACGCTGTTCTCCTATGTGTTTCGTGCGCTCGGCGGCGACGACATCGTTCTCGAAGTGCTGAAGAAGATGGGCATCGACACGGGCTGGGAGACGCTCGCGTTCGTCATGACGCTCGTCTTTATCATGGGCTTCTTCTTCGATTTCCTCGAGATTTGCCTCGTCGTTCTGCCGATCTTCTCGCCGATCCTCGCCAAGGCTGATTTCGGCACGTTCGTGGAGGGTCCGAAATACATCCTGCTGTGGTACGCGATGCTGCTGGCGGTAAACCTCCAGTCGGCATTCCTGACGCCGCCGTTCGGGTTTGCGCTGTTCTACATGAAGGGAACCGTGCCGCCCTCGGTGACTATGGGGCACATCTATCGCGGCATTATCCCCTTCGTGTGCCTGCAGGTGCTGGCCGTGATCCTCTGCATGGCCTTCCCCGACATCATCTTCTACCTGCCGCGCCGGTGGGGTCTGCTAGACTAGGGGGAAAGTCGGGGGCACAGTCGCCCCCGATCCAATCCGGGTCTTACACGTGCGGGTCCACTTAATGCGGCTTGTGGCCGACAACCTCGCTGTCGCGCGCGGCGGACGGCGGCTGATCCAAGGGCTGTCCTTCACCGTCAGTGCGGGCGAAGCGCTTGTGCTGACCGGCCCGAACGGCGTCGGCAAGACGACGCTGCTGCGCACGCTCGCGGGGCTGATCGTGCCCGCTGCAGGCGCCGTCGGGCTCGAAGGTGCGCCGATGGACGCGACCGTCGGTGAATGCGCGCACTACGTCAGCCACGCCAATGCCGTGAAGGCGGGACTGACGGTACGCGAGAATGCACATTTCTGGGCGCGCTTCCTCGGCGATAACCG
>LNEA01000028.1 GCA_001464855.1 Rhizobiales bacterium Ga0077530 | reverse complement strand
AAATGGCTGGAGCGGCATGGCCAGCACGTTGGCAAGCGCGCAACGATCGACCTGCCGGCACATTTCCGCAAGCGGTCCCCCCCGATTGCCCTGACCAGCGAGGCCTTTGTGCCGGCGCTGGATGAAGATGCGGCCGACGACGCCGTCCGGCCCGCCACACCCATCAGTTGAACCCAGTTCGTCTCAGGCGACTATTGGACCACGCTCCACCCACCGCGCTATAAGCAGGCGAGAAACATGCCCACGCGACGGTGTCGGGCCCAGCCGGGAGAGAACGCGCACTATGGCTACCAGCATCATTCGTCCGACACGCCGTGGCCTGTTGCAGGGCGCAGTCGCCACCGCCGCCGCCTCCACCATCCCAACCGGATGGGCGATCGCGCAGGCGAAGCCGCTCAAGCTCGGGCTGATGCTGCCGTACTCCGGCACCTTCGCCAAACTCGGCGAGAACATTACGTTCGCCGTCGAAATGCTGATCGCGGAGAAGGGCGGCAAGCTCGGTGGCCGCGAAATTCAGATCATCAAGCTCGACGATGAATCGAAGCCGGAGAATGGGCCTCAGAATGCCGACCGGCTCGTCAAGCGCGACCAGGTCGATGTGCTGATCGGCACGGTCCACTCGGGCGTACAGATGGGCATCCACAAGGTCGTGCGCGAGAGCGGCACGCTGACGATCATTCCGAATGCCGGCGCCAATGCGATCACGCGCGCGCTGTGCGCGCCCAATGTATTCCGCGCCTCGTTCAGCAATTGGCAGTGCCCGTATGGCATGGGGCTCGTTCTCGGCAAGCGCGGCGTGAAAAAGGCTGCCTGGGTGTCGTGGGACTACGCCGCTGGAATCGAAGCGGCCGAGGGCTTTCGCGACGGACTAGCCAAAGAAGGCGGCGAGTTGACGAAGATCCTGACGCTCAAGTTTCCTGAGACGAATTTCCAGCCGCTCCTGGCGCAGTTGCCTGAACTCGGCGTCGAAGCGGTCGGCGCCTTCTTTGCTGGCGGTGGCGCCGTGCAGTTCGTGAAAGAATACAAGTCTGCCGGCATCAAGATGCCGCTCTGCGGCGCCTTCCTCACCGAGGGTACGCTTGAAGCGCAGGGAGCAGCGGCGGAGGGCATCGAGACCGCGCTGCATTATGGTGACGGCCTCGACAATCCCAAAAATCACGCCTTCCGCAAGGCTTTCACGGACAAAGCCAAACGCGAAGCCGACGTGTACGCGGTCCAGGGATACGACGCCGCGCAGCTTCTCGCAGTGGGACTCGAAGCCGCTAAAGGAAAAATCGAGGACGAGGCCGCGCTCTACAAAGCCATGCGCGGCGCCAAGCTCGACAGCCCGCGCGGTCCGATCTCGATCTCGCCGTCGCAGGAAGTCGTGCACAACATCTATCTGCGCCGCGCCGAAAATGGGCTCAACAAGGTGGTCGGCATCGCCGCACCGGCGTTGGCCGATCCGGGCACCGGTTGCAAGCTGGGCTAGAGGCTGAGGGCCCCTCGAACAGCGCGATTTCCGGGGATCGGATGACTCCGCCCCGGCGTTCTGGCATATAGCCCACAACATGAGGCGCCGCCGATTGCAGGCGCGCCGATGCGCCTGCGCGTTGCCGCGATACGGCGGAAGCGCTGCCCGAATTCCCCGAGAGGACAGAAGATGCCGGTTACCCAGTCCCAGGTTCTCGATCAGTTAAAGCGGATCAAAGGTCCCGACCTCGAGGGCAACATCGTTGATCTCGGTCTTGTCTCCGAAATCCTGCTCCGCGACGACAAGGTCTATTTCTCGATCACCGTCCATCCTGACAAGGCGGCTGAACTCGAACCGCTGCGCCAAGCAGCGGAAAAGGTCGTGAAGGACATTCCCGGCGTGCAAGGCGTCACGGCGGTGCTGACAGCGGAAGCGCCGCGCGGCGGCGGTGCGTCTGCGTCGCGCGCCCCAGAGAGCAGCCGCGTCCAGCAGGCACGTGCCGCTCGCGGCGGCGGCAGCCCTGCCCCGCATGCCCACGCTGCCCCGGCCGCTCCTGCAAGACCGGCCGCGCAGGCACCCGCCGCGCGCCAGATGGCGGGCGTGCCTGGCATCAAGCACCTCATTGCAGTCGCCTCGGGCAAGGGCGGCGTCGGCAAATCGACGACCGCCGTCAATCTCGCGCTCGGCTTCCAGGCGATCGGCATCAAGGCCGGCATCCTCGATGCCGACATCTACGGCCCGTCGCAGCCACGCCTCCTCGGGCTCGCCGGGCGGCCGCAAGTGGTCGAAGGCTCGAACCGACTGCGGCCGATGGAAGGCTTCGGCCTCCAGGTCATGTCGATGGGCTTCATGGTCGACGAGGGCACACCGATCATCTGGCGTGGTCCGATGGTCGTCTCGGCGCTGACGCAGATGCTGCGCGAAGTCGAGTGGCACGATCTCGACGTGCTGGTGATCGACATGCCGCCGGGCACCGGCGACGTGCAGCTCACGATGGCGCAGCAGGTCCCGCTGTCGGGCGCCGTCATCGTTTCGACGCCACAGGACCTCGCGCTGATCGACGCCCGCAAGGGCCTCAACATGTTCCGCAAGACCGACGTCCCCGTGCTCGGCATCATCGAGAACATGAGCTATTTCCTGTGCCCAAGTTGCGGTGAGCGCTCCGACATCTTCGGTCATGGCGGCGCGGCGCAGGAGGCAGCCCGCCTCGGCATCCCGTTCCTCGGCGAGATTCCGCTGCACATGGACATCCGCACGAAGTCAGACGAAGGCCGGCCGATCGTCGCCTCGCAGCCGGAAAGCCCGCACGCGCAGATTTTCCGCGATATCGCCGCCCGCACCTGGGATGAACTGAGCGGCGTGCACGGCAAGCGCCTGCCGCAGCCGGCGCTCGCGGTGAACCCCGGCGCCGATACGCTCATCGTGACGTTCGAAGGCGGCGCCCGCTACGAACTCACCGCCGAGATGCTGCGCGTCATGAGCCCGTCCGCAGAAGTCCAGGGACATTCGCCAGAGCAGCGCGTGACCGTTGGGAAGAAGCGCAATGTGAAGATCAAGGATCTCGTGCCGGTCGGCAATTACGCGGTAAAAATCGTGTTCGACGACGGCCACGACACCGGCCTCTTCACCTGGTCCTACCTGGAGCAGCTCGGCCGCGAGAAAGACAAGCGGTGGGCGCAGTATCTCAAGGAATTGGAAGCCAAGCGCCTCGACCGCGGCTGACCCACGACCCCGCGTAAACCAATTTTAACGCATTCCCAGGCTAGTGTTTGCCGAGCCGGGCGGATGAGCCGCGGTCAGGACAGGAGCCGAGGGGATGACGATGCCGCTGCGGCAGGCCGATCCGCGTCATGCGGCCGTGCTGGCTGATTTCGTGCGCAAGGTCGTGGCAAACCGCTTTGTCTGGGTCGTCGCCGGCAGCGAAGGTCTTGCGCGGCGGCCTTCGCCTACTCGACGCGCCTGCGAAACCACCCTGCTCTGGGCCGAGCAGTCCGATGCCGAACGCGCCGCCGCTGAAGTCGCCAGCGAGCCGCGCGTCAAGTCGATCCCGCTCGCCGATGTCATGCACGAGGTCCTCCCAAAGCTGGTTCACCTCAACCGCACGGTTGGCGCCAACTGGGTTACCGCGCCGTTTGAGCCCGAGATCGACGCCGACGAACTCGCCGACCGTCTGCGTCAGGAGATCCTTGCGAGCTTTGTGCGCCAAGCTGTCGCTCACGGTGGCGTCTACATTCTCGAAGACGATCAGGGCCCGACCTTCGCTGCCTCGACCGAGGTCCCCAACACCTTGATCCTGCCGGTATGGAATGCCCGCGCCGAGGCCGAAATTGTAAAGAACGGTTTCTGGCAGAGCATGGACATTTCCCACATCCCGCTGACCACCTTCATCGAACGCACCACGGTCTGGCTCGGCGAGATCGGCCGCTCGGTGGCGCCGAGCTACACGCCCCGCGTCGCCAACATCGAGCTTGCCCCAGGCGACATCTCCGAGCGCTTGCAGAAGCTGCAGCGCCTGGCCGCACACGTATAAACTTTCCGCGATCGCCAACGCCTTCGGCTACTGCCGCCGCGGGTCGTATCCCTCCCGGTTGCAGCGGACCTCGCGGCCTTCGGCCGCTACCGATGGTCCGCACATTGCGATTTTCAAGTAGCGGCCGAAGGCCGCGAGATCCGATCTCCGACCGGCGTGGGTACGACCCGCGGCGCGTGTAGGCGGAGCCGTACACGACCGCGACAAAAAAGGCGTTGCCGACCGCGGAGAAGAGAGCCTCGGCAACCGCGGCAAGAACAAGCGTTTTGCCCCTGTGTCACCCGCGTGGTAGCAAGGTTCCTGGGTGCAGTGCACACAAGCCAAGACGGGGCAAGGACCAGGACATGACGAACGTTCTCGATGAGCTCGAGCGCCGCCGCGCAGTAGCGCGGCTGGGTGGCGGCCAAGCCCGCATCGAAGCTCAGCACAAGCGCGGTAAGCTCACCGCTCGCGAGCGCATCGAACTCCTGATGGACGAGGGTTCATTCGAGGAATTCGACATGTACGTCGAGCATCGCTCGACCGACTTCGGCATGGAGAAGACCAAGATCCCCGGCGACGGCGTCGTCACCGGATGGGGCACGATCAACGGTCGCGTCGTCTACGTCTTCGGCAAGGACTTCACTGTCTTCGGCGGCTCGCTCAGCGAAACGCATGCCAAGAAGATCACCAAGATCCAGGACATGGCGCTGCAGAATCGCGCGCCGATCATCGGCCTGTTCGATGCAGGTGGCGCCCGCATCCAAGAGGGCGTCGCCGCGCTCGGCGGCTACGGCGAAGTGTTCTTGCGCAACGTGCTCGCCTCGGGCGTCATTCCGCAGATTTCGGTCATCATGGGCCCGTGCGCCGGCGGCGATGTCTATTCGCCCGCGATGACCGACTTCATCTTCATGGTCAAGGACACGAGCTACATGTTCGTGACCGGCCCCGATGTCGTGAAGACAGTGACCAACGAGACCGTCACGGCGGAGGAACTCGGCGGCGCCAAGGTCCACACGACCAAATCCTCGATCGCCGATCGCGCCTACGAGAATGACGTCGAGACGCTCCTGCAGATGCGCCGGTTGATGGATTTCCTGCCCGCCAATAACAAGTCCGGCGTGCCGGTCCTGCCGACCAGGGATCCCGCCGACCGGATCGAGATGAGCCTCGACACCCTGGTGCCGGCAAATCCGAACCAGCCTTACGACATCAAAGAGCTGATCCTGAAGGTCGTCGACGAAGCCGATTTCTTCGAGATCCAGGACACCTTCGCGCGCAACATTGTCACCGGCTTCGCGCGCATGGAAGGCCGCACGGTCGGCATCGTCGCAAACCAGCCGATGGTCCTCGCCGGCGTTCTCGACAGCGATGCCTCCCGCAAGGCGGCCCGCTTCGTGCGCTTCTGCGACTGCTTCGAAATTCCCATCATCACGTTCGTCGATGTGCCGGGATTTCTGCCGGGCACCGCGCAGGAATACGGCGGCCTGATCAAGCACGGCGCCAAGCTGCTGTTCGCCTACTCGGAGGCGACCGTTCCGAAGATCACCGTTATCACCCGCAAGGCTTACGGCGGCGCCTACGACGTCATGAGTTCCAAACACATCCGCGGCGACGTCAACTACGCATGGCCATCGGCCGAGATCGCCGTGATGGGTGCCAAGGGTGCGGTCGAGATCCTCTACCGGGCTGAACTCGGCGACCCCGAGAAGATCAAGGCGCGCATCGACGAATACCAAAAGGCGTTCGCCAACCCGTTCGTTGCGGCAGAGCGCGGCTACATCGACGAAGTCATCATGCCCCACGGCACGCGCCGCCGGATCTGCCGCTCACTCAATATGCTGCAGAACAAGAGCGTTCAAAACCCCTGGAAAAAACACGACAATATTCCGCTTTAACGATGCCGGCACCGGCGCAGGGGATCGTTGCCGCGCGCCTGCCGCAAAATTCCGCGTTACCGGCGTTGGCAATCGCGACGCGGCGTCGCCATATTAGGAGGCAGGGAAGCCAACCAATCGGAGGCGATGGATGGAGTACAAGAAGTCGAAGGAAGCAATCGCGCGCCTCACTCCGGAGCAGTTCTACGTTACCCAGGAAAGCGGGACGGAGCGCGCCGGCACGGGCGAGCTGTTGCACAACCACGAGCCCGGCATCTACGTCGACATCGTGTCGGGCGAGCCGCTTTTCGCAAGCTCGGACAAGTTCGAATCCGGCTGCGGATGGCCGAGCTTCACGAAGCCGATCATCACCGACCACGTCAACGAGTTGCGCGACACGACGCACGGCATGGTGCGAACCGAAGTCCGCTCCACGCATGGGGATAGCCATCTCGGCCACGTGTTCGAGGACGGCCCCGTCGATCGTGGCGGCTTGCGCTATTGCATCAACTCGGCGTCCCTGCGCTTCGTTCATCGCGATGAGATGGAAGCTCAGGGCTACGGCAAATATCTCGATCAGGTGGAGGATATCTGAATGACTGAGCGCGCTGTTCTCGCGGGTGGCTGCTTCTGGGGCATGCAGGATCTGATCCGCAAGCTCCCCGGCGTCCTAAAGACCCGCGTGGGCTACACCGGTGGCGAAGTACCCAACGCAACCTATCGCAACCACGGCCGTCACGCCGAAGGCATCGAGATCGTGTTCGATCCCGAGAAGACGAGCTATCGCGATCTGCTCGAATTTTTCTTCCAGATCCACGACCCTTCGACCAAAAATCGACAGGGTAATGACGTCGGCGCGTCCTACCGCTCGGCTATCTACTACGTCGACGAAACCCAAAAACGGATGGCGCTGGATACGATTGCCGACGTCGACGCGTCGGGTTTGTGGCCCGGCAAGGTGGTCACCGAAGTCGAGCCGGTGGGCGATTTCTGGGAGGCCGAGCCGGAGCACCAGGACTACCTCGAGCGGATCCCGAACGGCTACACCTGCCACTTCCCGCGGCGCGGCTGGAAACTTCCCCGTCGCGACGCAGCCGAATAGTCGGCAAGCGGCAACTGGCTTGAGGGCGGGACAATTGCCCCGCCCTTACCGGCAGTGAATGCGAGTCCGACGCTGCCGTGTGCCCAAAGCACCTCCGTCGTCGCGCGATAATGTAAAAATCGGTGCATTGACGCCGCTTCACACGCTGAGATTGCGTTCGAATCTGTTTTGCTGCGCTCACAGAATGACATGGAGCGCTCGCATTGATTGTGATCCCTCCCAAGCACGGCTTCGAGCGCCCACTTAGCGGCGTTGCGCGTGCACAGATCACGGCCGGCCCGTTGCGATACGGCGCGCTCAAAGTGCCGCTGCTGCGGCCCCGATTGCCGCGCTTGCCTTCGCGGCTTGGCGTGCCCACGCGTCCGCTCCTTTGGCGCGCCCTCCTGTGGATCGGCTTTGGCACCGGGGCGCTGGCGCTTATCCTCGGCGGCGAACCCGCTCACCATCGGTTGGTCGAACCACGCGATCCCGTGGATTCGGTCGTCTCGGTGGACAGTATCGAGGCTTGGCTGCGGCACATGACGGTCACGCGAGTCGTGCCCTCGCCTCCCGCACCACTGGACCGGCCAGAAGGCTCTTAGCGGTTGCCACCGTGCAGCTTGCCGCCTGGAACGGAATTTTCAGTTGCTTCTGCGGGACCGGGCAGCTTGAAGCTTCTCCAAGACCGCGAGCGCTCTTCTCCAGGGCTGTTTCTCAAAATCCCCCGGCTGCACCACCCGCAATGGAGGTCTACAAGCCGTAAGCGCAGACTTTGGCAATCGCTTAAGCGTCGGATTGCCACCAACAATTCTTAGCCTGCCCGCCCCAATCATCGCCATCGTCGCCCCCCGCGCCACGGTGATATACTAGTGGAGTCGGGAGTGTCGTCAGCTTGCTGATGGGTGTTTTCCACAGCCACCGACAATGTCGCCGCAATACAGCTTAATTGAGCGGGTTCACGGGCGCTGTGACGGCCGCGTCGCGTTCTGGCGGGAACTCGCTGGCGATGAGATCGAGCAATGGCCCCTATGCGCCCAGCAAGCTGCCGGGCACCTCGCCAGCAGCCAGGCGCCGCGGAATTATGCGCGACGTGGCCGGTTACCCAGCAGCTCATCACGCTGGCGCTCGAGAATTTTGACCGACAGCTCGAGCTGATGGGCGACACGCCCCATCAGCGGATTGTCCGTGATTGCCAGCTGCGCAAGGCGCTTTCGGTTATCGGCAATCAGTTGGTTCAATGCATCGACTGAAAAGTGAGCCATCGGAAGAGCCTGTGGTTAGGGGTTGAGCCGGTGGATCAACGCCACCCCTTCCTGCAAGTTCCCTGCCATTCCGCGCTTGAGAGCTTCCGACAGCCGCCATTTTGAGCATCAACTCCACCCTCCGCTGCCCAATATCCATGGCGTGATGCTGGAGCAGCCGGAACGCGGCGGCGTCCTCCTGCTCGGCTTTGGCCCGCGCCACGAGGTTGATGGCCTCCTGCAGCCATTCCCACTGCCGCGCCACCTCGTCTTCCCGCGCCCGCAGCGCCTCAACACTTTCCATCCTTCTCTCCCCGCCGTGGAAATTTACGAGATTCTTGTTCTATCTTTGTTCCAAACGCAAAGGCAATAGGCATGTTGTCGTGAAGCCTTGCCGCCGGAGGTGAGCGGCCGACCATCTCATCGCCGTCCAGCGGCGGCGATGGCAGGGACTAAGATAAGGGCGACAGCGCTTCGACATCGCATCGGCGCGGGAAGTGGGGGCGGCATCGCCTGAGGCGGCGCGCGGAAATGCACCTCACGGTCGAACTCTTGGGCGGGTCCCTCAAGCGAAAAGCCCCGCCACGTCTAGCGTGGAGCGGGGCCCATCATCACTTCCGATTGCTGCCCAGTAAGATCCCGGGCTGATCTACGAGGCGTTACCCTCGTTTGAGTATCGTCAGCATTTGGATGAGAGTGCGGCTTGGCCTGATCAGTGTGCGCTACCAAACCGTGCCGTTGCCCTTCGGCTCCGGCAAAAGCGACTCTGGGGTGGCTCCATAGAACCTCCATTCGCTATGGGTCTTCTCCGACGATCCCCGGTCTTGGGAGGAGCGGAGGCTTGTGCGCCCCGGTGCTCGACTCTTCAGATACGGCGACCGTCTATTTACAAGTTTGTATATGCAGGGCCGCGTGTCAAGGCACCTCTACGGCCGCCTCTATCAAGCGGACTGGTCGCGACGGTTCTTCGGCGCACACCGGCGAGCTGAACTCGCCGCTCGATCCGGGTGCAATCGTCGTCATCAGCGGCAAGGACGACCACAGCGCCGTTCTTTCCGCGCGCTGTACCATTATGTGATCGCTCCATTTCGCAGAAAGAAAAATGAGTAGCGGCAGTTGATAACGAAGTCAGTTACCGTCTGCCCTCCAAGAAGTTCAGCCGCATTCGCTTCGTCGGAAAAAAGTGCTGATCTACCTGCGAGCCTGGGACCTTCGTGCCGTCCAGGGCGCGCCACCCTTCACAACTCCAACCACATCCGCTAGAAGTCGTCCCCGACGCGATTGCTGGCCCTTGAGCCGATCCTTGATGGTTCACTTTGGCCAGCTAAACGATTGAAATCGCGGGTGTAGCTCAATGGTAGAGCAACAGCCTTCCAAGCTGATTTTCTGAAAGAACCGCACAGAGCGGCGGAACTCATTCTTCCGCGCAATGCATTCAAATATATAAATAATATTGCACAACGCAGAATATGACTGAACCTCGCTACGCATTGGATTTCTGACCCTTTTCTGACCCTTTTTTCGGTCCACGCTGCGGTGTAAGCTCGCCGCATGCCAACGATCCATCTTACCGATATCGCGCTCAAAGCACTTAAGCCTGCTATGGCTCAGGTCGACTATTACTGCGATCAACAATCAAACTTCGGCGTGCGCGTGAGCCCGAGCGGCACGAAGAGTTTCTTCGTCCGCGTCGGCGACAAGCGCCGTCGAATGCACCTCGGTAAGTATCCCGGCACGAAACTCGCTGACGCCCGCAGGGCAGCGGGGAGGCAGGTCAACGATCCGCAGGTCCCCCTCGCTTCGCAACGCTTCGAAACTGCACTCGAGACGTACCTCGAGACCTACATCAAGCCGAACTATCGGGAACGCGCGTCAAAGGAAGCGGAACGACTCTTGAACAAGCACGCAACGTCTCTTCACAAGCCGCTGCGCGAGATCACGACATCTAATTGCACGGCGATATTTGACGGCCTCATGTCTACGCCGAGCGAAGCCAATCATTTCTTCGGCGTCCTGAAGACATTCTTCGCCTGGTGCGAGCAGCGCCAGCTCATCAGCCTCTCGCCCATCGCGCGGCTCTCGAAGCCGGCGAAGGAGACATCGCGCGATCGCGTGCTCACGAACTCGGAACTCAATGCAATCTGGAACGCCACCGCTTCCGTTTCGCAATTCGATACCATTGTCCAGCTTTGCATCCTGCTCGGCCAACGCCGAGGCGAGATCGCGGCCATCGAGCAGTCGTGGATCGCAGACAGCGTCCTTACCATCCCGCGTCATATCACCAAGAACGGCGTGGAACATCCCGTGCCGCTCACCCCGAGAGCGCTCGCTATCTTGAAGCACGCGAAGCTCGGCTCCTACAATAGCTGGAGCCAGCCGAAGGCGAGGCTCGACGAGCGATCAGGGGTAAAGGATTGGACGTTGCATGACCTCCGCCGGACCTTCTCGACGATCCACGCGGCTATTGGCACGCCGCCCCACATCACTGACCGACTACTCACAATCACCTCTCCGGCAGCCGCACGCTCAGCCCCATCGCCAAGATTTACAACCGCTATTCGTACCTCAGCGAAATGCGCATGGCGCTTGAGAAGTACGAGCGCCATCTCTTCAAGAGCGTCTTAAAGAGATAGATGCATGGCTGGATATTGAGGATCCCGGCGTCGACCGTCTTTTCAGATTGAAAAGCCTGTTTTCAGAGTTCGGCCCCCCCGCCCAGCTGAAAATGTACTTGTACGAGTATACGCGTACATGCCTTCCCATTCAGCTCAAGGCTTGGTTGCACGACGCGGCGCTGCTGGGGTCTCTGCGCCCCGCAGGAGAGGGCGCGCACACGCCACCAAACGTGCCCGCGGCCAGAAGCTTTTCGCAGACGCGGCCATCAGGTCCCGTTCCACTAGTTATCGACTGAAGCTCTCGTGGTGTTGCGACGCACGCCCGAGACAATCACACAACGATCGACATCGGTTGCTCCTGCGGTAGCATCCGGATACTATCCCGCAATTCATTGAAGTCGATCAGGGGTGTGTTCCATGCCCGCTACTGTTTCGGAGCTTAAAGCCAAGTCACGAAAGATGTTCGATACCAGCCTCGCTCAGCAAGTCGAGGCCGCCATTGATGCCGATCTTGCATCGAAGAAAACGGGACCTGAGTTATCCGGCGGCCCTACGGCTGGTCCCTCCTCGGCATTGACTTTCTGGTTCGGTGACGAGCTCTACAAGTCTCTGGGCGAAGGGCACTTCACAGGGCGTCCGATCGTGCAGTGGAACGGCATGGATTCCTTCATCCTGCTCGTGAACGATCAGAATCCATTTCACTACAAGACCTCCGACGGACGCTCAATCCAACCGCAGTCCATTCCTACCGATGGCGGCAGCACGCCTCGCTTACTGCATGGCCTGCGCAAGTTCTCGCCGTGGGGCTACGGTCCGGCATTCATCATTCATGACTGGTTGTTTGCGGCGCACCGCCAGAGGATCACGCTCGAGCACAAATGGTCGTTCGAGGAATCTGCGACCATTCTGGCTGAAGGTATCAAGAGTCTCATGGCAGTCGGCTACGACGACGGCAACGGGAAACGTGTGAGGCTTGATAAGGACGAAGACACGATCTATCTCATTTACAAGGCAGTTTTAACGTCTTTTGCGCGCGATATATGGGATCAGCCGCGCTGACGGAGCTGATTACTTCCGGAGCGCCGATCGATTGGCCGATGCTGCTTCGTGACTTGGAGGCTGGCATGGACGTCATCATTTTCGAATGCCTGAACAGTTCGGAATTCCGGGACTGCGATTTTCCTGCCAACCGCGCCGAGGTGGAGCGTGGGTGGCAGTTGCTGACATAACGACCGCGGAATAGCGGGATCCGGGATCGTGCATTGGTCTACACCCAACCCCTTTATTGCCAACGTGTTGCGTCTTTTGCTGAAGGAGAGCTCTACATGTTGCAAGATCTTTCTCCCGAAGATATCGGCGCGCAGCCAGCCTCGGCTGCGACCCTCACGATTGACCAAGCGGCCGAGCTTCAAGACAAGGGCGCGCAGCCGGGCCCCGATGACTTTGCCGGGCTCGAAGCGGCGCCCTCTGCAGCATCCAGCGCATTGAACCAGGTAAAATGGCCAACATCCGATCGGGAGGCTCCTGATTACAGATACTTGGCCGGTGAGCCCGATCACCAGGAGTTCACGCTCACGCCGGATGTTCTCGATGCGCTCATTCTCTGCAATCGCTACGCGCCCTATCGCGACAAAGGGAACATGGCATTTGCGTTTCGCGGTGCGCAGCTTGTGCAGAGCCACGAAGTCGAGAAGGCCGCCCAGATAGACCTCCGGCAGGTGAGGCCCGATCACACTGAATTTCGATGTGTTATCGGCTTCTACCATCTCGAGGAACGCCGCTTGACCGCCTTCACGGCGTCGACAGTTCCCTGTCGCAGGGCGATCTACAGCTACAAGAACGGCGGCGATCCCTCCAATATGCTGCCGAGCGGACTCCATACCTACTACGTATGGCGTCACAAGGCGATCAGACCAGCTCTCAGGCTCGGCCACTCGAGTTCGGATCCCGAGACAGGCGCAGAGGCCACGGTTCTGCGCACGACCAACGACTACACGCTCGAGACGAAAGATCGCTTCGACAAATCGGTGCCGCTCGATAATGTTCACTGCTCATATTACACGGAGCAGAACGACTTCCTTGGCGCGTCGTTCTCCTCCTGGGGATGCTTGACGGTCAGAGGCACGCCGGAGCCGTCACATCAGTGGAAGAAATTCCAGAACGTCCTGCAGGCCCTTGGACCTCGCGCGCGGATCGATCTCATGCTCGCGACGGGCAAGGACGCAGCAACCGCGGCGTCGAACCTCGGCGATCGCTCCGCGCTCGAAGCCAAGCTCACAGCTCTCAGGCCCGGTTCTCGTGGTTCGGAAGTGAGCCGTCTGCAAGAGAAGCTCGGCATCCCGCAGACGGGGTTCTTTGGCGCTTCGACTGCCGACAAGTACACCGCATTCCAGCGAATGCTGGAGGGCAATGCGGGGCTTGCCGACGGCCTCTACACGAAAGCAACAGATGCTGCGACTGGCTGGAACATCCTCACCCAGCTCCCGCCCAACTCGTAGGCTGGAGACCCAAGTGCGTTTATAGCGAAGGACAATTCCATGGCTGAGAAATTGGAAGTCGTGATTTTGAGATCACCGAGATTGCGCGGCACGACGGCGTCGCGGAACATCTTCGACGACGCGCTGAATCCCACGGCGAACTACCGAAGCGTTACGAGAAGTGGTTCTGCAAGATCCGCAAGAGACGCAGTGGATAGCCTTTCGGTCACCGTCGACGAGGTGACGCCAGAGCAGGCCTCCAGGCTGCAAGAGGAGGATGGCGTCGAGCTCGTGCCGAGAATGCCATTCGTATTACCCGCATCAGTTCCGGTGAGAGGTCTGTCGGGTGATGCGCCAGCGATGTGCTGGGGCATTGAAGCGATCGGGGCATCGCTGACCCCGGCCTCCGCTGGCAAGGATATCGTTGTGGCCGTGCTGGACACGGGAATTGTCCGAGGTCACCCGGCGTTCAGAGGTATGAACATTGTCCCCCAGAACTTCACGACGGGCGATCCCGAGGACACGGATGGCCACGGCACGCACACGGCCGGCACGATCTTCGGCCAGGACGTCGATGGTCGGCGAATTGGCGTGGCGCGGGGGGTGAAGAAAGCTCTCATCGGCAAGGTCCTGGGGCCTGGCGGAGGCTCTACCGATGCGATCCTCAAGGCCATGCGCTGGGCGCTGTCGGAGGACGCCAACGTCATAAACATGTCGCTGGGGATAGATTTCGTAGGCTTCCAAAGCCAGTTGGTTGCGTCAGGGAGGTCTTCGAAGCAGGCAACGTCCATCGCGCTGGCCGGATACCGCTCCAACATCCGAGTATTCGACACTCTGTCGAAATTGCTGACATTGGAAGAGGCAGATGTCAGCGGCGCCGTCGTCGTATCCGCCGCGGGCAACGAGAGCAACCGCCCGAGATACACGATCACCGTGTCTCCTCCTGCGGCTGGCCAGGAGTTCATTTCCGTGGCTGCCGTCGACAGGCTCGGCAATGTTGCCGAGTTCTCCAATGACGAGGTCGACCTTGCGGCGCCCGGCGTCGACATCTGGTCAGCTGCACACAAGGGAGGTCTTCGCCCGGACAGCGGCACCAGCATGGCTGCTCCGCATGTCGCAGGCGCAGCCGTGCTCTGGTGTCAGCACCTGCTCGAGAACGAGAATACGACGAGCGCCAATGTCGTTCAGCGACAGCTGTTCGCCCGGGTGAAGCCGATCCTCGGCCAGAAGCGGCGCGATGTTGGATTTGGTCTCATCCAGGTTCCACCGGTCGCTGGGAGTTGATCCGCCTGCAACATCGGTTGCGGGCTGCGTCTCGCGCAGCATTCGTTTTGATCACGAGAGTTCATGGAGACCAACCATGTCGACCAGAGCGATTTCGGACACCGTTGCCGAATACGAATTGCGCGGCATACCCATCGAGGAACTGCTGGTCGATGAGCCGCCAGAATCTACCCGTAATGCGACGCGCGAGCTAACAGCGCCATCTGCCCAGCCTCGCAGCGCCGGCCCTGTGCGCTACGCCGTAGATCCTCGAGGTGAGCCTCAAGCCAGTGGCACCAAGTTCCACGTGACCGACCTCGATACGTCCGAGCGCGTCTATGTCGGACGCATATCAGAGTATGGCACCCGGCGCGGTCTCTCCCGCTACAGCGAGGCCATCCTCTATGACCGCTTCAAGGCTGAGGCCACGATCGGAGCGTGGGCGCACTTCATCTATCCGTCGGTCATGGCGGAAAGCGGCGGCAGACATCTCGTTATCAACGCCTGGGATCGCGCCCACTTCACCTGGGGATTCTATCAGCTCGCCGCTCACACAGCGGGTGACAACCTCATTCTGCTGATGCGAGAGCTCGTGCAGTTGCCGTCTGCGAAGCGCTATTTTCCCGACTTGCTGCTGGTCGACGGAAAGCTCGCGAAGACGAGCGGTAGTGGTCCTGTCACGCTCGAACGCCAAGTCGACGTCAACGTGGGAGGATGGACCGAGAAGCAGCTCCCGGATTTCATGGCGTATCTCAACCCGTCTTCCCGCCGACTGGACGATCAGGAGGTCATCACGTCGGCAAAGTTAATCGCCTGGGCCCAGGAGGACCCGGCCATGCTGGAGGCGACCATTCGGGTGTCTAGCGAGATCATGAAACGGAAGATCAGGCACTGGGCCAACCGGCTGAACCTCATTGGAAAGCGGCCTGAGCTCGCAATCTGGGTGTCGGACATGTTCCACCAAGGACGCGGCTCGCTCGATAAGGCTCGGGAGGCGCTGAACCAACCCACATTGGCGCGCCAGCTTCAGGCCCTTTCAGAGATCGATACGACCGGCCACCACGCACCGCGCCGGGCAACTGTGCGCCAGCATGTAAAGGTGCTTCTCGATGAAGGGCGCTTCGATGGCGCTGCTTTCGGAGAGGGCGCTTTGGCCCTATCGATGGTCTGATCTGGGAGATGCCATTATAGGAACCGCTGAATAGCGCGCTCGGCTGTCTGCGGCGATGATGATTGGCGTGCTGCGCTCACCGAATGCGCATGGTGGTAGGGGTCGGTGTCCGCCGCTGTTCCGCCATTCGGCCCGCATTCCCCCTCACGTGCTATGCCCCCGAGTTTGTCAGCCGCGCGCTGCTCAAATGAATCGTCAGCCAAGGTATCGAAACCACGTTGATCATAGGAACGATGCTATGTTTTGCATTTTCATTCGCGCAGGCGGAACGCCGCCGGATGCTGACCTGGATGGATTGATCTCCCGATTGCCGGGGCTCAAGTGCAGTCGCGGCCCCTCGCCACTGATTGCGAACAGTCAACCAGCTTTCTCCTTGCTGTCGCGCGCGACCACTCCTCCGACCCGTATTCCTGTACGGCGGACGTCGATGCCGCCGCCTCAGCGAACGCGTACTCTACAAGACTTGCGAGTTGGAGCCTGCAGTTGGACAGCCTGCATTTTGAATGGGAGGCCAGGATGAGCAGAAACATTAGACTCGACTGGGCCGTGCTCAAGGCGATTGAGCCGGCGCCGAACGCCATGCCCAAGGGAGGAACCGCAGTTCTGCCTAACGGCGTCGAATTGGCCGCCGCTCGCCAGAAACCGCGCGCGCATTCCACAGCCAGTGTCAAGAAGCCAGCAAAAGGCGGATCTCGAACGCAAGCTTTTGAAGTCGAAACCGGCAAGATGACTGCGGAGGAAACGCGTGAGCGGCTGCAAGAGAAAGGCATCATCGGCGCCGTGCTCAACATGCCCGTGAGGCTGATTCGCGGAATAAAGCCTCAACAACCTGCGCGCGCCGGAAAGTCCGCCTGGGGCATCAAGGCGGTCGGCACCAGCACGTCAAAAGGCAAGGGCGTAATCGTCGCGGTGCTCGACACCGGCATTCAGGCCGACCATCCCGCGTTCCATGAAATCAAGATCGAGCCCAAGAACTTCTGTCCGGGGGAGCCGGACGAGGATACCGACGGCCACGGCACACATTGCGCCGGTACGATATTTGGAGGAGAGGTCGACGGTACACGCATCGGCATCGCCCCACAAATCAAGCAGGCTCTGGTTGGCAAGGTGATCGGCCGCGACGGCGGTTTATCCGACTCGATCATCAAAGCGATCCTTTGGGCACAGTCGATGGATGCAGACATCATCTCCATGTCGCTTGGCATGGACTTCCCGGGTTTCCTGCAGACGCTCATACGAGTGCACAGGCTCGACGAACGTGAGGCAATGTCGATTGCACTCGCCGGATATACGATGAACATGCGGATGTTCGACCGCCTCTCGCGCAGCTCGGTCGGCGAGCCCGGCCTGATGGCTGGCTCCGTCGTAGCCGCCGCGTCGGGCAACGAGAGCAACATGCCGGACTTCTCGATCATCGTCGCACCGCCGGCGAGCGCCGAAGCGTTCGTTTCCGTGGCCGCCCTGGACAAGCAAAGCAGACTGGCACCGTTTTCCAACGTCGGAGCCAAGCTCGCGGCTCCGGGCGTTGACATCGTGTCAGCGAAATTGGGCGGCGGCCTCGAAGCGATGAGCGGCACCAGCATGGCAACGCCGCATGTGGCCGGCGTGGCCGCGCTTTGGGCCAGCAAGCTGATTGCAGAGGAGGGCAGAGACGCCTTCAGCGCCACCAAGGTGATCGACGCCATGCGAACTCACGCAAAGCCGCTCCATCCGGGCGTCAGTCAGCGCGACGTTGAGTGGGGCTTGGTCCAGGTGCCCAAATGATCGAATATCGGCCGTCAAAGCCTCAAGGCTCTCGACTAGGGGACCGGCTGCTTGCCACCAAGAATGCTGGCATTGCCAAGATCATGGCCAGCGACGGGGTGAGCCACGCCGGCATGGGCATTCTTGTCACTCGTAGACTCGTGGTGACCTGCGCCCACGTCGTGAGCGTTGCTCTCGATGGGGATGCGCTGGATTTGCACCAGCCGGAACCAGACGTGGAGGTCGCAATCACGTTTCCTATCGTAGCAGATGCGCCGACGATAGGCGCTCGCGTAGTGGCTTGGCATCCCCCTGGCGTATCACCCTACGATGACATAGCGCTGTTGAAACTCGACTACGATGCACCGGAAGGTGCAGGGATAGCGGTTCTGGCAGATATCACTGGCATGTCGATCGATGCGGACCGACTTAGTGTGTTCGGAGTGGCGACCGATCGGTGGATGGGAAACAATGTCGATGCCAAGTTCATGGGATCGACCAGCGCCGCGTGGATTCAGATCGATGCGATTGACAAGGCCACGACATTTGTCGAGCAGGGCTATTCTGGAGCCGCGGTTTGGGACGCCAACCATGGTGCCGCAATCGGCATGGTTGTCGCGAAGGCGACTTCAGCAACGGAAAAAATCGCCTACATGATTCCGGCGGCCGACTTATCCATAATCCTTCCTCAAATTCCGGTGGAACGGAGGACAAACGCCACCTCCTTTTCTCCCATTTGGACTGTGACGGCTGGAATTGCGTTCCTGCTCATTCTTAGCCACTGGGCCGTCGACCGCGGGATCGATGCCTTCCGCTTTCTTTCACTCGGCAACAATCACAAGCAACTCTCCGCATTCTGGGGCATGCATGTCGGAGCGATCTTCATGCCAGTGCTCATGGCTATGCTGCTGAGCTTTGCGACCAGCTTCAGTCAGCAGAAGTGGTGGCGCCGGATACCGTCGTTTGGCCGGTTTTCGGTGCAACCCGCTGGCTGCAGTGGGCGTCCAACGGCCTTGCTGAGCATTGCCGCGCTTGTGGTCCTGCCTTTCATGGCGCAGGTCCACTTCATCAAGCGCTTTCACAAGGAGGGCCATGTCTACATCTATCCGGAGCCGTTTGGTTTCGCCTCTACAGAGCTGACAAATCTGGGCTACTATTGCGATACTTCGAGTGTGCATCTCTGCGTCCATCCGCAGGCCGGCCGTTACTCGCTTGTCAGAGCCAAAGAAGGCTCCACCGGCGCATACTGGGACAACGCGTACCACTATGGCGATCGAGTGGTCGGTCGCAATGGTGGCTCTGTCACCTACTACCCAATCCTGCAACCGATCATCGTCTATTTCCTAAGCGGAGCTGCTGTGGTTCTGGCTTGCTTGGCGATGTTCAGGATCTTTCGTTCGGCGCGACCACCGGATGACGCGTTCCCGGCTTTGGCGCTTCACCAGCCCGAATACATACCGCGGTCTGCTGCTGATCAATGAGCACGCTCAGTCCGATTTATGAGCGTCGCTCCCGAACTTGCAGCGGGCGAATGCAATCGCTCGACAGTTTGCAGCTTCAGCTCATACGCTCTGTAAGCGCTGTGCCGTCCCCACGTTGACGGGTCGGGCTGAAGCTTTCGTTCAGCCGCACGGCATTAATTCGTGCCGCTCGCCTTCCATGTCGCGGAATTTCGACGACACAAACACGCGCAATCGAGATAAAAACGTGCAGGTTCGAATCCTGTCCGGTCAAATTTCTATAAGAAGTTGAAATGGTTATGAAAAATATTGGCGAGCCGGACAGGATGAAACTGGGCACCGCTATGTGATTGTTATCGTGTTGAATTTATCAGGTTCCGTCCGATCGAGACCATCGCCAGGAGATCGCCACCTGTAGCGCAGCTGCCCAGAGCTGCTACCCCATTTGTAATTTTCCTGGCAGCGGCTGCTCGGACAAGTGCGTCCGCTCCTGGTGGGAGATCGGACGCTCTCGGGGGGGCGGGGTCGGCTGATTCTGACAGGCGCGTCTGTGTCCTGGAGAAGCTTCGCCAACGCATCAAGCACGGCAACGCCGACGCACGGGGCAGTCGTGATGCGCCAGCTTGCGCTGCTCGCCCGGTCGAACATCCACGCCGGAACCTCCAGCCACCGGTCCGACACCCGGCCAGAAAGGCTACAGCGCAGGATGGCCGTATCACCCCTCTGGATAACTTCGTGGACGTGAACCTGCTCCCCAGCCCACGGATGCCACGGATAAAGAAGCTCACGCTCGACACTGGTCCCGTGGGTGTTCCGTCGCGGCTTTGTATAATGCCGTCAGGCCGCACTCATCTCTCGGCTATCGACCACGGGCCCCGGAGACGATCTTGCCGCCAGCATCCCGCTCCGGCTAACGGACAAAGGCTTGCATATCGAGCGTTATCGCCGTCGCGCATCTAAGGGTTATAGGAGTTACCATAAATACTGGAAAATTGCTTCGTGTTGTGCTTTTGGCGATGGCATCGGCTACGATTATGCTGCGCCCGGTGCCGGTGCGCACTCATCAGTCTCCGCCCGTCATCGACATCCTCGTGCTTTACACGGAAGCGGTCGAGAATGAGCTTGCGCGGCGCAATAGGGGGATCGAACGCGAGATCGCCTTTGTCGAGCACATGCAGAATCGAATTTTCGAGGTTTCCGGCGTCATAGCGCGTGTCCGACTCTCCGCGAGGCGTTGGAGCGAGTTCGATGAAAGCAAGCACGTCCCTGCCCACCTCAAATGCGATCCAAGCGCTCTCAATTGCGCCTTCGCCAATATTCAGATCAACCTGCTTCGCGAAATCGAGCTAGATACCAGGAATGGCGACACATACTCGATTGCCAAGTATCGGAAGGTTGCTTCCGCCGATTTAGTGAGCCTTTGGCTATGGCGGGCAGGATGGGACACGACCGGTAGCGCTGCGAGCGGCCTTAAGAGGTGGCATTTCACCGCTGGAGCGCCTTCCGCTTCTAGTACTTCCTTTCTCAATCTGGTGGTCGCGGAGAAAGCTTGGCTGTGGTGGCATTTTGCGCATGAGCTGGGCCACAATCTTGGTTTGGCCGATGATGGAGACGATTCCGCGGACAGTATTAAACCTGATGCATTTGGCTATGTTGACGAAGAGTTTCCGTTTCGCACAATTATGGCCGGTGACCGTCGGTGCAAAGCTGTAAATTTTGCCGCCTGTATGCGGATCCCAATGTATTCTAACTCGGATGCAAAATTCACCTATTTCGGGCGCCGGGTAGGAAGTACCACTGCAAACGCAGTGACTACACTTAATTTGACTGCGGCGTTTGTCGCCAGCTACAGCGATTTCCTCAAATAGATTGTTGCGGGGTCAACTTCGGCGCAACCTTCGATAAGCGCTTGCCGCGGGGCAGGCCGCCAGCCCTAGCACGAGTAACATGGGGTCTAGCGGTATCGGCGCGATGTAAGCGTCCGCTGACGACTGCGGTCAGCCCGCATTGCGTTTTCGGGACGGACGCGACCAGCGCTTGGCCAGGGTTGCTAGTTCGCGTCGGATGACGTCGGTGTCGATGGCAGCGGGATTGAAATTGGCGTCGTAGCATTCGGTGAACTCGGGGTAACGCTCGTGGCTGGGATCCTTGATGGCTTTCAGGTATTCCTCGTAGTCTGGCGGCCCTCCGATTTCCTCGGTGGACAACGGCCGATCGCCTCGACGAGCTGCGGGTAGCGCGCACCGGGCTGGGGTGCGACGACGTACTCGACACGGATGGTGTGCTCCCAGCTGTCGCCGAAGTCATAGAGATAGGTCAGCCGCATCCACCGGAGGAAGCCGCCGGGCAGACCGATGCCGAGACGCACGGCCCGCGCCAACGCGCGGAAGTCCGCCGTCCGCGCCCATGTCGAGCAACCCCTTCGCCCACCGGAAAGAACCGATGGGCCTGGTGATCCGAACTATCGGCATCGCGCGTGCCACCGCACCGTCATGCTCGCAAACATGGTCTACAACTTGAAGCGATGGTGCTGGCTCGACGGGAGAGATGCGTCCGCCTGAGCCCGAAAGGCGGGACAATCAAGGCCTGGAAGCCGAGTGAGATCGGCTCGACCATGGAGAGGTGAGGCCCGGAACGTCCAGCCTCACTATCAAAGGCGGTTCCCGGAGGCTTCCGCCTTTGATAGAGTAACACGATAGATTAGGTAGTCGTACCTCAATCAGGGACGTGGTCGCAGAACAAACGGAGAGGGCTCCTTGCCCTCACCTCATTGAGCGGCCACTCTCACGGAGCTTGGATCCGGCGCGTACCGCAGGTCGGCGCAATTTGCAAGGTGGGACAGGGGCCAAGAAATGGCAAAAAGGACGGGGAAGTCGAAAAAGTCGCTGGGCCAGTTCGATCTTGCAACCGATACGGCCGCGAGGGACCGACTCGAGAGAATTACCCACATATACCACGGCGGTGCCCGCTGCGAGACCGAGACGCGAGGATATCCGACCCCTGAAAACCGCTCGCCGTCGGAACTTGTGCTCGACGCTACCAACGGGTTCATCCCATTGTGGGACACCGACGTCACCCTCAACTGGCGTTTCCAAGCGCAGTCGCTGTTGGCATTTCAAGACCCCGAGGCGGTCAAGTCCTACATCCGCGACCTACTCGGCGAGGCTCTGCTCGCCTGGGGCAACGCGACTCCGGTGCGCTTCTCTGAAACCAGCGAACCATGGGATTTCGAGATCGTCGTCTCGGCCCAGGACAACTGCAACACTGTTGGCTGTACACTTGCGCGGGCATTCTTCCCCGATGCCGGCCAGCACGAGATAGTCGTGTTCCCGCGCATGCTACAGCAGGACCGAGCTGAGCAGGTTGAGACCATGGCACACGAGCTCGGTCACGTGTTCGGGCTAAGGCATTTCTTCGCCAACGTAAGCGAAACTGCATTCCCCAGCGAAGTGTTTGGCACCCACAATCGCTTCACTATCATGAACTACGGGTCGGATAGCACACTGACCGAAACCGACCGGCAAGACCTAACCAAACTCTACCAGGCGGTTTGGACGGGACTTCTGACACACGTCAATGGCACCCCAATTCGGCTGTTCCGGCCCTACAGTTCATTCCGTCATTTGCCTGCCGCACAGCTTCCCTTCCCGCTGGCCGCTGCGCGCGGCGGTCTGCGCTGAGCACCGGACGGCTCCATGCGCATTACGCCCTATGATCCGTCCTTCGATGTTCAGATGCGGGCGGCACGCGAGGGCATGGGCAAGTCTCGCTGCGCCGTCTGGCCAAATGAACGCCCCTGTCTGGCTGCTGCGCTCGGTTATTGATGCCGTGCAAGATGCCCAGCTCGCCGAGCACGGCGGCGCAGAAGGCTTGCGCGATGAGGGCGCGCTCGATTCCGCCCTCGCCCGTCCGATCAACCTTCATGCCTACGGCGAGACAGACTTGTTCCGTCTCGCTGCGGCCTATGCCTTCGGCATCGGGCGCAACTATACGGCTCGATACCCCTCGGGCGCTCTGGGTAACGCCCAGTCCCGTCCAATCACGAATGCTATGTGGATCAGTAGGTTACGCACTGCGCCGCAATCGATTGAGCTGCGCGCGCTTCCCTCGACACCGCGCTCGATCAAGGTGCGGTCCGTGCTGACGCTGGATAATTGCCTGATGCGCCTCATCCATGATCTATAGAGATCGTGGGTTACTGCCAGTCCGTTTCCTCGACGATTCGACAACAGGCCACGCACTAAGCTTGGCGACAATCCACCCGTGCTCGTCGCGTCCCCAGATGCCGCGACGTCCACCGGAATGGTGCGCGTGCCCTGGCGGGACATTTTGTAATGGCGGATGATGACGCCTTCGACGAGGACGTCAATGCGAAGACGGTTCATCCGCCGGCCTCGCCTGTCCCACCGGTAGCAAAGCCGCATGTCGTCCTGCTGGTTCATGGCATCCGAGACTTCGCTCTCTGGCAGGAGACCGTGGGCCGGTCATTGTCCGAAGATGGGTTCCATGTGGAATTCACCAACTACGGCCGCTTTGACCTGTTCCGTTTCTTGATCCCCATCCGGTACTTTCGTCGCAAGGCGATAGAAGAGGTCCTCAAGCAGATACGGATCGCGAAAAAGACGAACGACGCCGACGATATTTCGATCATTGCCCACAGTTTTGGAACCTACGTCGTTTCCCATATCCTGCAGGAGAATTTCGATCTTAGATTCCGACGGATCGTCTTCTGTGGCAGCGTCGTTCGATATGGTTTTCCGTTCGAACAGTTCTACCAGCGCTTCAATCCGCCCATCCTGAACGAGGTTGGGACACGGGACATTTGGCCAGCTGTCGCCGAAAGCGTGACCTGGGGCTACGGCTCAGCCGGCACATACGGCTTCCGCCGGCCACTCGTCAAAGACAGATGGCACAATGGCGCGGGGCACGGGTTCTTTCTGGAGCCGGATTTCTGCAGGAAATTCTGGGTTCCTTACCTGTCCGACGGAGACGTAGTGGCGGCCAGTCGAGACCCGGAAAAGCCGCGGCTCTGGATCCAACTTCTCTCGATTTTCCGCCTCAAATATGTGCTTCTCGCCCTTTGTGCGCTGGCTGTGGTTTCGTCGATTTGGGGATGGCCGCGCCAGCTCAATCAATGGCTCCCCGGCCACGTGACGCCGAGTCCGGCCACGACATTTCCTTTATCAGCCTCATTGTCTCTGGCACCGGATGAGTCGCCCTATCTCTCGCGCAAGCTGACGGCCCCGGTCGCTCCGATAGCGCAGCGATACAAGCAGCCCCCCGACTATCCATTCGGTTACTATCTTTGGCCGGAACTCGATTTCGACATCCTTCTCTTCACATTCCGCGCCGGTGAAGACTCCGATCCGCCGATCTATGTGACCAAATCCGAGTTCTTCGATGAGCCAGATGAAGCGAAGCGCCGGAAGCGTGCTCGGATCTGGTCGGCATTTGAAACACTTGGGAGGAGCTTGCGACCCGCGTTGGCGCGGACGGACGAAACCGGCCAGACCTTACGCGAGCTCGTCCCGGCGCCCCCGGCCGACGATGGTCAATTGGGGATCGCCTTTCTGCGTCACGTCTATCCGGCCGCCGGCGCAGACAGCGCAACACGAGTGAAGGAGGAGATGGGGAAGGCCATTTTCCTCGCGGACAGACTGCTCCAAAAAGATACCGCGTCCTTATCGCAGGACGAGCATTTGAACGAGGCAGCGAGACTGCTTGCAACCCGTCGGGTCCAGCCAGTGCTAAATCTTTCCATCGTGAATTTTGGACTGACGCAGGTCGTTACAGCCGTGCATCTCGAGGTTCTTGAAGTCGTGGGCGCCTTCAGCGCCCTCGAATCCGGGCCGTTGTTGCCGATCGACACGGTAAAGTTTGACCTGGGCCCCAAGCCTGGAACAATGACGCGAACACTGACGGCGCCGGTCAAAATCGCTGCGAACGATGCAGTCGCTATCCGCGTGGCGCTTCGCTCAAAGTTCATGTTCGGCTATCTCTGCCGACTCACGCTCCTTTCGGGCGACAAGGCCATAGGCCGTAGTGAGGATTTCCTGGTGGACTTCGGCTTCCAGCCGCAGGGAGGGAACTGAGCCAAAACGCCGACATAAACTTTCGGCGAACGAGATCTACTCGAAGCCGCAGGGATAGACGCAAAAAGCAACCAAATTGGACCTGTAGCCTCGCGATGCGCCGCTCTCTCCGGGAGCTCACGGCCGCCTGCTCCATTTGGGCGCGTTACAATTGCTGTGACCGGGAGTAGACTGACGCAAGCATCCGTCGGGAAGGTTGCATCACTCATAAGCGACGGCTGCACTGTAGTGCGGGTTGGGGGATGTCATGGAGGCACTTGGCGGTATCTGGACGTACAGAAGCTTCTTCAACGTCGAGGACGGAGCCGAGCCGAACGGCGGCATTCAACTTTGGCAGGCTGAACTCTATCTGGAGATCGATACGGCCACGAAACGTGTGTTCGGTTATCTCGGCGAGCGCGTTGATCCGACGCCCGCCGACGACGGCAATGGAAAGCCGTACCCGTTCCTCTGGGTCGAGGGAACCTATTCGGATGACGATCCGGTGTCGGTCTCCTTCCGCGCCGTCGGTCGCAAGGGATCGGCCTGGGAGTCATGGATCTACGATTATCAATGTGTGCTGGCCCCAACCTGGCCGCGACATCCGAATTTCAAGCCCTCGGTGCAGCAGAAGCCGACGCTCGTCGGGACCGTAGTCCGCGCGGTAGAGCATGACGGCGCGCCGGCCGGTGCGAGCTATTCTTTCTATGCGGTGAAGCACGACTTTGTGGAGTCCCGGATAGCGACACCCCTACCGGAGTCGGTCGTGTCGATGCTGGCAAGTCCCGAGATGCGCCTGCATCATCAGCTATGGCATGCGAGTCGGGACAATTGGGACGACCTCGCCGAAGAGCAGAAAACCTGGCTTCGCGACCATAATTGGCAGCCCGGAACACCCAACAAAGAACGGTCAGCCGGTCTCGGCCCCGTCAATCTGGCGAACCATTCCGGCGAAGATTTCCTGTTCATGCACCGGCGTATGATCAAGGCGGTTCGCGACATCGCCGGCGCCAACGCTCCCCCCGGTTGGAAGAGGCTACCCGAGCCCCGCCCCCTCGCAGACTTCGCACCCGGCCGCGCGAAGCGCGTGATCGGCAACATCGACGGTTATGCGGTGCCGCCGGCCTGGATCGTGCCGGATGACGCGAGCACGACCGCTTGGTTGGCGGCGCTGCGCACCCCAGCGGTCTTCAATGGCCGATTTCGATCGTGGGAGGTTCAATACGCCAACCCCGCCTGGCTCAGCACGGTCACGCTCGGCGAGCTCGGCGCGTGGATCGAATTCACGATCCATAACTGGATGCATATGCGCTGGACCTCGATCCAGCGGGATCCCGCCCGCAACGGACTGACCATCCCGGAGGGGCGGCAGGACGACGACTTTGCTCAAGGCTGGTTCGATCCCTCGAACGATCATCTGGGCGCCACCTTCTCCTCCCACGTCAGCCCGGTGTTCTGGAGGCTGCACGGCTGGGTCGATGACCGCATTGAAGACTGGTTCAAGGCGCAGGAAGCCGCACGGCCCGGAACGGTCAAGCGAAGACAGCTCAAGGACGTCGAGTGGTTCGTCGTCGACGGCACGTGGGTCAATGTCGACGATCCTTGGGAGGGGCCCGCCGACAAAGGAGGTCACGGTGGCCATCATGGCCATGACCACGGTCACGGTGGCATGGACGTGGAGCTGATGAAGAAAGCGATTGTCGTGATCTTCAGGGGCGTCGGAGCGCTTGAAATGGATACGATGGCCCTGCAGGAACTGCGAGACCGGCCTCAGAATCGCATTGTCTCTCGGTTTACCAACTGGCTCTAGCGGCCTAACGGACCGCGAAGTTAGAAGGCGGCCGTTCGACGGACCAAATGGTCGGAGGGGGACGATGGCAGAAGAGGTCGTTCGGGCGGAGATCCAATTGGCCTGCTCCCCTGAAGTGAGGCCGAGGATGAGTTTCGAATCGGGCTATTTCCAACCTCTCGAATGGAGACGTGGACATGGCACGAAAGGGACGG
>LNEA01000027.1 GCA_001464855.1 Rhizobiales bacterium Ga0077530 | reverse complement strand
CTCGATGTGCAGTCTGCCATCTCTGTCGCGACGCGAAGTCTGCCCGAGGAAATGCCGGCGCCACCAAGCTTCCGCAAGGTCAACCCAGCCGATAGCCCGGTCATCATCCTCGCGCTGACGTCGGACACCACCCCCGCCCGCGACATCAACGATTTTGCCGAAACCGTCATGCTGCCACGCTTGTCGACGCTGGAGGGCGTCGGGCAGGTGAACATCAGCGGTGCCCAGAAGCGCGCCGTGCGCATCCGCTACGATCTGGACGCCTTGGCCGCCCGCGGCATCGCCATCGAAGAACTGCGCACCGCCGTCAGCGCTCTGGCCGGCGTCGGCCCCCTCGGCGCGATCCGCACGAGCCGGCAAGTCTACATCCTCGAAACCAAATCCGCCGAACCAACCGCCGCCTACTTCAAGCCGGTCGTGATCGCGTGGCGGAACGGAGCCCCTGTGCGGTTGCAGGATGTCGCTGATGTCATCGACTCGGTCGAGGATGATCAGGCCTACGCGGAGTACAATGGCAAGCGTTCGATCCTCATCTTCATTCGGCGACAGCCCGATGCAAACACCGTCGCCGTGACCGACGGCGTGCGACACCTTGTGCCGCAGTTCCAGAAGGACATGCCGCCGACGATCGAACTGAGCGTCCTTTCGGATCGCTCCGAATCCATCCGCGACTCCGTGCACGATGTGCAGTTGACACTGATCATCACGGCCGTCCTCGTCGTGCTCGTGATCTTGGCGTTCCTGCGCACGTGGCGCGCAACGGTCATCCCGGCCATCGCCCTGCCCCTGTCGATCGTCGGTACGTTCGCCGGCATGTACTGGTTCGGCTTCTCGCTCGACAATGTCACGCTGCTGGCGCTGACCCTAGCACTTGGATTTGTCGTCGATGACGCCATCATCGTGCTCGAAAACATCGTGCGCTATGTCGAGGAGGGCATGGCGCCCTTTGACGCCGCGATAAAGGGCTCCAAAGAGATCGGCTTCACGGTCCTTTCGATCACGCTGTCGCTCGTCGCCGTGTTCATCCCGATCCTCCTGATGGGCGGCGTCGTCGGGCGCTTCTTCTTCTCGTTCGCCATCACGATCAGCATGGCAATCATATTCTCGGGTTTCATTGCCCTGACGCTGACGCCTATGTTGTGCGCGCGGATGCTCAGCCATCATCAGGCCGACGCTGCCAAACCGGGGATGCTCGCACGCGCCTTCGAGTCGGGCTACGACGCCATGGCAACCGGCTATCGCGTGAGCCTCGACTGGTCGCTGCGCCACCGCGGCCTGATGCTTCTGCTGACGCTAGGTACGATGGTCGCGACCGCATGGGCATTCACTGTCGTGAAGAAGGGCTTTCTGCCGACCGAGGATACGAGCATCATCATCGTGCGTACCGAGGCGCAGTCCGATATTGCGTACCCGGCCATGCTCGAGCGCCAAAAACTGGTTGCCGCTGCCGTCCAAAGCGATCCAGACGTGCTCTACGTCAATTCCAACGTCGCGCGGACGAGCTTCAATCCGACTATCAACCGCGGTTCGATTTTTGTGCAGCTCAAGCCGCGCCACGAGCGCTCAGGCCGTGCAACGATCACCGAGGTTCAGCACCGCCTGCGTCGCAAGGTGGCGGGCATCGTGGGCATTCGCGCATTCCCGGTGCCGCTTCAGAATCTGCGCATCGGCAGCCGCTCCGGCGCGGCCGCCTATCAATACACGCTGTCCAGCGTCGATCGTGAGAATCTCTATACCGGTTCCGGCAAGCTCATAGAGCAGCTCAAGGTTACACCGGGATTCGCCGACGTCACCAGCGACCTCGAACTCGGTGCGCGACAGGTCAAGATCGAAGTCGATCGCGATGCGCTGGCGCGCTACGGTGTTTCCATGGAGACGCTACGCTCGACGCTCTACTCGACGTTCGGCACGCGCAAGATCGCAACGGTTTTCACTGCCGCCAACGACTATGCGGTGATCGTCGAAGCGGACAGCAAGTATCAGCTCGATCCCAGCGTCCTCAATCGCGTGTTCTTGCGCGCCTCGAGCGGCCAGCTCATCCGCTTCGATTCGCTTGCCCGTGTCACGCTTGGGTCGGGGCCTATCGCCGTCGCGCGTCAGGCACAGCTTCCCGCCGTGACCGTGACCTTCAACCTCGCGCCCGGCTTCACGCTCGGCGAGGCCGTCGCGAAGATGGCAGATGTCGAGCGCGACGTCGGCATGCCCGCGGGAGTTAGCGGGCAGTTCGCCGGCACCGCGCAAGTCTTCCAGGAGAGCTTCCGCAATCAGCCCATCCTGATCCTCGCTGCGATCCTGACGATTTATATCGTGCTCGGCATCCTCTACGAGAGCTTCATCCATCCGATCACGATCCTGTCCGGACTTCCATCAGCGAGTCTTGGCGCGCTGCTGACATTGATCCTGTTCGATACCGAGCTCTCCATCATCGCCATGATCGGAATCATCCTGCTGATCGGTATCGTGAAGAAAAACGCGATTATGATGGTCGACTTCGCAATCGAAGCCCGCGCTCAAGGTGCGGAGCCGCGAGAGGCCATTCGCGAGGCATGCCTGTTGCGCTTCCGGCCGATCATGATGACGACCATGGCGGCATTGTTCGGCGTGTTGCCGATCGCGGTCGGCTGGGGCGCCGGCGCCGAGCTGCGCCAACCGCTCGGGCTTGCCGTCGTTGGCGGCCTGATGGTCTCGCAGCTTCTGACGCTCTACATCACGCCGGCGGTTTACGTGCTGCTCGAAGAGTTCGGAACCCGGATCGGTGCCGGCCGCCGCGAGGTTATCCCGGTGTCCGATGCGGAAGCGCCCGAGGCTGCCAAGCCGAGCCCCGTGCGAACAGCGGCAGAGTAGGCAGGTCCGCTAGAGCAAAATCGATCAATATCGGTTGAACACGATATACGGTTGGGGGAATGAGAATGACGCGCCGAGCGGAAAAAATCGATGATCTCATTGCTCTCGATAGAATTCTAAAGGGCTTAGCATTCGCCGCGAGGAGATATGTTGCGCCCGATCGCAAGAGGATATCGGCAAAATAGGACACCATCATAGTTTGCTGCCGGCGTCCTGCCCTTAGGCGACACATCGACGAAGGAGATTATCCCTGCGTTGGACTCTTATTCTTATCGGAGTGTTGACCATCGGCTTCTTTGCGGCCGAAGCGGCATTGCAATTGTATATAAACCACACCTCCCAACGGCGTCCATTTTTTCGTCCCGATTTGGAGTTGGGATGGGTCAATCTGCCAAATCTCGATACCAAGCGCGTCAACGCGGCCGGCAGCGAGTGGCGCATCATTACCGATCAGAACGGGCAGAGATTGATTTCCCAGAACTCTCAAACCGAAAATACGATCTTTATTTTCGGCGACTCACTGGCCTTCGGCGAAGGGGTGGATGTCGGCGACCGTTTCGATGTCAAGATGCAACCTTCTCTTCCCGGCAAGCGAATAATGAATACTGGCACCATGGGGTACGGGATCGATCAGGAATATGTGGTCTTTCGTAAATTGAAACACGACATGAGATCGGGCGATACGATCCTGATCATGCTGAATGATAGCGACTACTTCGATGTCCTGCGGCGCCGCTTCATCGGTCGCGCGAAACCTCACTTCGAAAAGTTCGGGAACGCCTACGTTCTGCGTCCGCCACTGTTGGGCTTCTTCGAGCGCTGGAGCGGCCTTTCGATCGTGGCTTTGATCATATCGAGGATTGTCGAGCCGACGGCAACTGAGAACCTGGATCCTCGACAGTCCATCGAAATCATACAGCACACCCTCGGGCGCATCCGCCAGGAGACGCCGGCGGGCATCAAGATCGTGTTGGGTCATCAAGGCACCCGCAATTTCCTGGGGCCCAAGCTCGGAATTGCTTCGACCGCGTTCTGTCGCAACGCAGATCACTGTATCGATCTCGATGAACCGTTGGGTCGCAGCCCTACTCATCTTCTGCCCGACGGTCATTGGAGCAGCGCAGGCCACGCCGCGGTCGCCGAGGCTCTTGTCGGATCACTTCGGTGAGCGCGCATTGACGATCTCGATCGAATGCTCTTGGAGACTGTCGGGCGGTAGCGCAAGAGGAAGCGCAACAGCCTCCCCAGCATCAGAGCGAAGGGTTCATGGCAGACGAGGCGATAGCATGAGTAGGCTCGTACTGCTGACGGTCTCCGGGGGCATCGCTGCCGATGTCCATGAGCAAATCGCGCGAGGTTGACGACCGCGGGCAGACTATCTGGACTCGCGCTCGGCTCGACGTGCCGACGATCACCGTCTCCACCTGCCTGCCTGGCGCCAGCCCTGACACGATGGCAGCCTCCGTCGCCGCTCCTCTCGAACGCCAGTTCGCCTCCATCGCCGGGATCACCAACATCACGTCGTCGAGCGTCGAAGTCGGCACCTCGATCAAGCTCGAATTCGATCTCGAGCGCAACATCGACGCCGCCGCGCTCGATGTCCAATCCGCGATCTCGGTCGCGACGCGACGCCTTCGCTGGACCTTGAGGCACCGCCGTCGTTCCGCAAGTTCAATCCGGCGGACAGCCCTGTCTTCTTTCTCGCGCTGACCTCCGACCCGATGCCAGCGTCGGAGGTCAACGAATTCGCCGAAACCGTGATCGTCGTCGGCGGTCTCATGGTCTCGCAACTTCTGACGCTCTACATCACACTGGCGGTTTACGTGCTGTTCGTGGCGTTCGGAACCTGGATCGGTGCCGGCCGTCGCGAGTCAATACCAGCATCCGAAGTCGGAAACTCCCGAGGCTGCCGAGCCGAGCCCCGTGCGAACGGCGGCGGAGGGGCTGGCAAGCCAAGTCAGCTGACCGTCTGCTACGCTGGACATCGGTAGCCCCTTGTATCGCGCGTTGAAGTGAACGAACGGCAACGTCGAGGGTTGCCCAATCCTTTGGGTTTAGCGGGGCGTTAACTTGAGGTGTTGTCAGCTGTGTGCGGGACGATGGTGTCGTGGCCGACGTCCCGCCGGCTGCGGGGCAGAGATGCAAATGCCATTGAACCAATACTGGACTAGAGCGTTGTGCAGGGGTGTGAGCCAGAATCGAGGTGCCACACGATTGAGCCTCAATCCGGCGTTCTACTACAGCAATACAGGTCCCTGCTTATGGTTGGAGAAGTCGATATGAGGGACGTCTTCGGAATGATGGCAAGCGGCGCATGACGGTGTGGGCGATAGGCGTCTGCGCGGCGCTCGGCTTCGTTCTCGGCCTGCAGTTCCGGCTGCTGCTTCTCGCTGTGGCTTCGGCGCTGGTTGCGGTCTCCCTGCCCGTGGTCCTCCGGGACATCGAATCGGAGCTTATCCCCAGCACTTTCACCGTCCTCGGCATACTTCTGGTGTTGCAGGCCTTTTTCCTGGTCGGCGCCATGGTGCGGGTTTCCGGCCGCAGTGTGCCTCTGTCCTCGGCACGGGCGTCGTTGACCCGGCCGTCGGTGTCGCGCGGCAGTGGCTCCTGACGCCACCGGTCCGGCTCGGATTGCTCCACTAAATCAGTGCCCTGCCATCCATGGCGTGCGACCGCGGGGACTGCGGCGGGCGGTCTTTCGGTAGTGTCTGCGCGGCACATGCACGCAAAAAGTGTCGTTGCGGTTATGACGCACCGTGCCAACGAAACACACGTGGACGCCGTTCTGCAATGCGGGAATGCGCGAGTCACACTAATGTCCCAATCCACTAC
>LNEA01000026.1 GCA_001464855.1 Rhizobiales bacterium Ga0077530 | reverse complement strand
GGCGGTTTGCGAGCACCGAGCCGGCTGAGCCAGCACCGACGATAACGTAGTCGAACGTCTCCAAGAGTGTCCTCCACGCGTTGGGATCCCTCAAGTGGTGGTGCACGCGGCGCGCATCCAACGTCAAGAGGAACGATTGCGCGGGTGACTAGCTGTTCCGTCATCGCTGCCGCGAAGGGTCGCGACGCTCCCTCGTGACATCCGTGCCACATACCTTTGTCGCGTTGCAGCACTAATGCAACGCGGCTACCTGGCAGTACTGCTGTGTGCATCCGGGAAGGCGCATTTTTACGGCCTAATCTGCAAATTGGGCCGTTACTGCGATGAGGTGCGTCGATCACCGAAACGCCAAATTTATGGCGGCCCTGCCTTGATTTCGACACGCGAGCGCGGCGCTTTTGGACGTGTGCGATCGGCGCGCGCGACCGGCGTAAGGGCTCGACTACACCGTCGACCGAAGGACAGAGCACCCGGTATCGTCTGCGGGCGCTCGAAAGCGCGCACTAGCGCTGTTTTACTAGGTGCGGCGAGCGACATCCGATCGCTCAACGGCGCAGCGGATACGACTGAAGCGCCATTCAAAAAGCGCGCAGCCGACCAATAAACGGGGCCCATCTCGAACCTCGTGTGCCAGATTCGCCACAAGCCTTGTTGAAACGGCTTCGATTCGGCCTTTGGCTATTTACCGAGCAGTGATCGCTGAGCTAATCGTTAAACACCGGCAAGGGTCGATGGCCGTATCAGGCAATCAAAGGCTCGATCGGCCAACGGCGGTCTCCAGTCGATGGTGGCGTGGAGTAGCGTTAGCAAAGTGGAGTGGTGTCATATGTATGGGGGACTGTTGAAGTCGGCTAGCGCGCTGGCGATCGTCGCTGCTGCTGGCCTTTTTGGAATAACCTCCGCGAAAGCAGCTGACCTTGGCGGTGACTGCTGCGCGGACCTCGAAGAGCGGGTCGCTGAACTCGAAGCGACGACGGCTCGCAAAGGTACCCGCAAGGTTTCGCTCACGATCTCGGGCCAGATCTCGCAGGAA
>LNEA01000025.1 GCA_001464855.1 Rhizobiales bacterium Ga0077530 | reverse complement strand
GAAACCCGCCACGCCTGGGGCTACGGCTGCGGCACCTGCCCCGCGTGCGATCTGCGCGCGAACGGCTGGACACGGTGGCGGGGGGAATAAGGGACGCGGATCGCGCCGCTTTACTTCCCTTTCTCCCCGTCCTTCACGGGGAGAAGGCCACGCCAGAGGCGTGCTTTCAGCACGACATGAGGGGCGGCGGCATACACAAACGTCAATGCAAGCTCCCGCCCCTCACCCTATCCCTCTCCCCGTAAGCACGGGGAGAGGGGATAAAAAGAAGGCGCGGAGCCGAAGCTGCCGCGCCCTAATTTGGGTAGCGGCCGAAGGCCGCGAGGTGAGTATGCCAACCGGGTAAATTGACGCCGCGGACAAAAGGCGCGGAGCCGAAGCTGCCGCGCCTGATTTTGTGCCTGACGTCCTGAGCGTGCGACCGCACGCCGGCCGGTAGGCCGAGCCTCTTAACGAGAATAAAATTCCACCACCAGGTTCGGCTCCATGTGCACGGGATACGGCACATCGGCCAGCGCCGGGATGCGGGCCATGCGGGCCGACATCTTGGTGTGATCGGCCTCGATGTAGTCGGGCACGTCGCGCTCGGCGCTCTTGACGCCTTCGAGGACGAGCGGGAGCTGACGCGACTTCTCGCGGATCTCCACGACATCGCCGACCTTGCAGCGGTAGCTCGGGATCGTGACCTTGCGGCCGTTGACCGACACATGGCCGTGGCTGACGAACTGGCGGGCGGCGAACACCGTCGGCACGAACTTGGCGCGATAGACCAGCGCGTCGAGACGGCGTTCCAGCAGGCCGATAAGGTGCTCGGACGTCGAGCCCTTCATCCGCGTCGCCTCGACGTAGAGGCGGTGGAACTGCGTCTCGTTGATCGAGGCGTAGTAGCCCTTCAGCTTCTGCTTGGCCTTGAGCTGCTGGCCGAAATCCGAGAGCTTGCCCGCGCGACGCTCACCGTGCTGGCCGGGGCGCGAGTTGCGCTTGTTGAGGGGGCTTTTCGACCGACCCCAGATGTTCTCCTGGAGGCGACGGTCGATCTTGTGCTTGGCGCGAATGCGCTTAGTCATTGGTTATGTTCCGTCTTTTGATATCCACGGGATCTCGGGCTTCCTCCTCTGCGGGTACCCCGCCGACAGACGCCGCCAAACGGCATCACGGAAGCCAAAGCGCGCGAGGCCCGTGAGGGCGCCCGCGACGTGGGCGGTGTGTACAGGAGGGGGGAGGGGAGGTCAAGGGAGCGAGTAGGACCTCGCATATTCACTTCAGTACATTTTTGCCTCGGTAATCGAACTATTTGCGAGAAACTGAATAAATATTTTCCCGATCGGTGTTGTTGCGTACTGACCTTTGTCATTCATTGTTATCAATGCATTGTCTCGCAAGAATGCGATCCAACGGAGAAAATCAAGAGGATCAGAGTGCGTTCCATCGGAAAGAATGCGATCTGTGTGCTCGTGATAAATTTTTTGCAGCGCTTCCATTGTCAGCGGCCCGCTTGCGTCCATCTCTTTCAAAGCGGCAACCTGTGTGCCAAATATATTGCTGGCCAGTCCGCTAAATTCGCCGTGTCGCATCGTCCAAGCGAGTTGGACCATCAGACGGTCTTTTAGATCGGGAGCATCCTTCAGGCCATTTCGTTCGATCTGCTCCTCGATACGGCTCATCCAAGGCTCGAGCGTCGGATCCTTGACTATTGGCTCCGTCTTCAGCGCCTTGCCTATATCTCCTTCGACTGAGGCGCTGGATGCCTGATTGCTGGCGGCCTCCTGAAACTCCAATGGGCCCACCTTCTTTATTCGTCCTGCCATTCCAGGTACTGACCCGAGTGCAGCTCTAATCTCTGTACGAAACCAAAAGGCGACAAGGCAAAACATCAATGGCCAGGCGATGTGACCGGCTAAATCGACCCACACATTCCCATCTTTCATTTGCACCCCCCATGTATTGATTGGCCTTACGCAGCTATTGATGCTCCAAACGGCAGGCGGAATAAACTTCAGGAGTTGAATCTTGCATAGTATATATTTGCCGCCCCTGGCGTCGACGGAGATCTATCGGACGGGCATTTGTCTACAAGCTAGTTCCGTCTTTGACCGAACCATCACCGCCTGGTGTGCTGCGGCTCCGCACTCAACGCGCATTCCCCTATCACCCCCACTACCCTTCCCCACCCCCCTCAGCTACCCATCCTCCCCACCAACGCGCGCGCCGCCCCCCCAAACGCGCAGCACCAGCCCGTCAACGCCTAGCAACCTGTAACAATTGTTACAGTCGTGCTCTTATAGACGGGCTAGGATCGCGGAATCCCAATTGGTAGGACGGAATGAGGGCGCAGTTACATCCACGGCAGTCGGATCGCATCGCTGCCCTCAAAAGTCTCCAGATTCTCGATACGCCCCGTGAGGGCCGCTACGACAAGATAGCGGAACTTGCGGCCATCGCGTGCCGGGCGCCGATCGCCGTCATCAATTTCATCGATGAAGGCCGGCAATGGTTCAAGGCCGAGGTTGGGCTGGGCGTTCGCGAGACGCCGCTCGAAACATCCATCTGCTCTCACGTGATCCTGCAGCCCGGTTTCACCATCATTCGGGACACGCTGGCCGATCCGCGCATGGCGACCAATCCCCTATGTGTGTCGGATCCTCATCTGCGGTTTTACGCGGGGGTCGTGCTGACCGAGCGGGACCTGCCGGTGGGCACGCTCTGCGTGCTGGATCACCACCCGCGCGACTTGAGTGAGCATGAGCGCGCGATGCTGTCGGGGCTTGCGGAACAGGTCACGATCCAACTCGGGCTCGGTCGAAGACTGCGCTATGCCGAGGCCATGCAGGTCGAGGTCGATCACCGCGTGCGCAACTCGCTGGGGCAGGTCCAGTCGCTGCTGACTCTCCAGGCGCGGCAGGCCAAAAGTCCCGAGTTGAAGAAAGCGCTCGAGAGCGCGCGCGATCGCGTTGGAGCTGTCGCCAGCGTGCACGATCAGCTTCATCAGTCCGGCTCGCTGATGGATGTCGACCTGAAGGAGTTCGTCGAACGCCTTCTCGACACGTATCGCGCTCAAATCGGGGCCAATATCACGCTAAGCGGAGACATTGCCTCCGTACGAGTGCCCGCGCGCGAAGCGGCGAACATCGGCATCGTCATCAATGAACTTGTCACCAATTCGCTGAGGCATGGCTTCGAGGCGGGCCAGACCGGCAAGATCGGCGTGACTGCGGCCCTGGGTCATGACGCGGTCAGCATCACGGTTCATGACGACGGCAAGGGATTGCCAAAGGATTTTGATCCGTCGCAGACCAGTGGTCTCGGAATGCGGCTCGCCCGGATGATGGCGACGCAATTCACTGGTGAGCTGGTATGGTCCTCGAACGACCGGGGAACGACGTTCGAGTTCGCGGTTCCCGTCTGACCTCCGGCGACCTCACCCGCCACCCCTCCGGGAATCCCACCATGCGCGACAACACCACCGGCGAACGGCCGTCCTTCGTGACCCATCTCGAATGCGCGCTGACGGGCGAGCGGCACGAGGCGGGCCAGCCGCATGGGCTCTCCCGCGCCGGAAAGCCCCTCTACGTCCGCTACGACCTCCCTACGCTGGCCCGCGCGCTCCCGCGCAGCGCCCTCGCCGAGCGGTCGCCGGACATGTGGCGCTACCGCGAACTGCTCCCCGTGCGCCATGCCGCCAACATCGTTTCGCTCGGCGAGATGACGACGCCGCTGATCGCCGCGCCGGAGAGTGCGCGCGCCGCCGGCGGCCGCGGCGACCTGCTGGTCAAGGACGAGGGCCGCCTGCCGACGGGCTCGTTCAAGTCGCGCGGCCTGTGCGTCGCGGTGTCGATGGCCAGGGAATTCGGCGTCTCGCGCATCGCCATGCCGACGGCGGGGAACGCAGGCGCGGCGCTCGCCGCCTACTGCAGCCGCGCCGGCATCGAGGCGATCGTGTTCTGCCCCGACGATGCGCCGGAGACGACAATCTCCGAAATCGCGCTGCAGGGCGCGCGCGTGTTTCGCGTCAACGGCAACATCACCGAGATCGGCCCGATCGTCGAGAACGGCAAGGAGGCGGGCGGCTGGTTCAGTCTCTCGACGCTCAAGGAGCCCTATCGGGTCGAGGGCAAGAAGACGATGGGGCTGGAACTCGCCGAGCAGCTCGGGTGGGACCTGCCAGACGTGATCTTCTACCCCACCGGCGGCGGCACCGGCCTGCTCGGCATGTGGAAGGCGTTCGCGGAAATGGAGGCGATCGGCTGGATCGGCGCCAAGCGGCCGCGGATGGTGGCGGTGCAGTCGGCGACGTGCGGGCCGATCGCGCTGGCGTTCGAGGCGGGGCGGGATACCGCGGAGCCGGTGGTCGGCGGTCATACCAAGGTGCCGGGGCTGCGGGTGCCGTGGACGATCGGCGATTTCATGATCCTGCGGGTGCTGAAGGAGAGCGGCGGGTTCGCGATCACGGTCGAGGACGACGAGGTCGAGCCGGCGCGGATGGAGATGGCGGCGCGCGATGGCGTGCATCTGTGCCTCGAAGGCGCGGCGACGTTCGTCGCGTACCGCAAGGCGCTGGCCCAGGCGCGGATCCGGCCCGAGGATCGCTGCGTTCTATTCAACTGCGCGTCGGGCCTCAAGTACGCGATGCCGCCCGTGACCGCGCGGCTCGATCGGACGAAGCCGATCGATTACGCCGAACTCGTAAAATCATGACATGAGCGGAGCGGGCAGGTGGGGTCGATATCGCGCCCTTGCCTTCCGCCCCTGTGCCGCTATGGTTCGCCTACATTGCAACATGGTTTTTCCACCCAATGCCCTTTGATGACGACCGCACGCCCGTCCTTCGAGCCTTGGAACACTGGGCCGCCGGGGACCTCGAGCGCACGCTCGAGGAGTTCTCGGAGGACATCCTCTTTTTGATCAATGTCGATAGCCACGCGGTGCCGTTTCTGGCCAGCTCGCTCGGCAAGGAGGATCTGCGCCAGCGCCTCCAGCTCATCAAGGCGACATTCCACGAGGATCTGTTCGAGCCCGAGAGCATCATCCACGAGGCGGACTACACGCGCGTGCTGGTGAACGTCGAGCTGCGGCACAGGATGACGGGCGAGCGCCTCAGCCTACGGATACGGCTGCGCTACTGGGTGGACGGCGGCCTGATCGTGCGTACGGAAGAGCACCTCGACGCCCAATATGTCGAGGCTTTTCAGCGTTTTGTGTTGCATATGGAGAACGCTGCCCGCAGTGTCTAGTTGCACCTCCCTCGCGCATGTCAGCGGACTGAGCGCCTTGGCCCGATCTGTGCATTCACTACGCGGTGTAGCGTCCGGTGTGCCGTAATCGACCGCGGGCGATGGCGTTAACAATCAGTAGAGTGAGATCTGAGATGGTGAAATATGCGGCGGCAACGCTGTTCTTCTGGCTGACGACGGTGTCCGAGGTCCTCGCCTTCAGCAGCCCCGGCGGCGGCGGTCGCGGGTTTGGCGACGGTGGTGGTCATGGTGGTCCGACGACCTCAGCGCCCGAGATCGATAGTGCCGCTGGCGTCGCCGCCATCGCTCTGCTGGTCAGCGCCGGGTTCATTGCCTACAACCGCTACAAGAAGAAGAAATAAGCGCCAGCGCCCATCCGCCCAGGCCGATGGATCGTCGAGACGCGAGTCAAAGTGGCGGAACCGATCAGGTTTCGCCGTTTTTGTTTTGAGCCGTGCATCGTTTTAGATTGGCTAACCATGAGCATCAGCCAACCAGCAAGCGACCGACTGTCTGATCCCGTGATTAGGCTGCTCCTGTTCGCGGTTCTGGTCCCTGCTGAAATGGTCGTCACCTCCCTGCTGTTCGAGATCACCGGCCCACACTGGGGCGTGATGGGGGTTCAGCACTACATCCGGCAGTTCGTCCTGATTGCTGCCGCGACGCTCCCGGCGTTTGCCGTCATCGTATGGCCCCAGCGGCAGGCGCTCGCCGAGAGCTGGTTCACTCACATTGCCAATGCGTCGTGGCGAAAGCCGCTCGCGGTGAACCTGGCGCTGTTCAGCGCGCTGGCGGTGACGACGATTGCGGTCTCGCACGCCTCGGCGATACCGGATCAGTCGATCTGGGGTCCTTACGCCGCGCATTTGCTGCTGCTGGCCGCGACGGCGTTGTCGCTCGCATGGCTGGCCGCACCGCTGCCGTTCTGGCTGTCGATGCTCAGCCAGCATCTCGTGGCACTCCTGGTTGCGACCGGCGTTGCCGTGACCGCAATGCTCGCTGGAAATGCCGCCCAGGGTGCATGGTCGGAACTTTCCGGCGCCACGCTTCGGGTCGTCTATTTTCTGCTCTCGCTCTACGAGTCGGATGTCCGCGTCGACTTCGATACGCGCATCCTGAGCGTCGGCACGTTCAGGGTTTTTGTCGACCAGGGCTGCTCCGGATACGAGGGTATCGGGCTCGTGCTCGTCTTCCTCGGCCTCTACCTGTGGGTCTTCAGGAGCGCGCTTCGCTTCCCCAATGCGCTACTCCTGCTGCCGATCGGCGTCGCGACGATATGGCTGCTCAACGCCGTCCGTATTGCCGCATTGGTCTCGATCGGCGCGCACACGTCGCCGGAAATCGCTGTCGGCGGCTTTCACTCGCAAGCTGGGTGGATCACGTTCCTGACGGTGACCATTGGCATCATCGCCACCGTGCCGCGGCTGTCGTTTTTTACCGCAGGCGAACAAACGATCGCGCGCCGGACCACCAGCGACCGCCTGATCGTGGCCCTGCTGGCACCGTTCATGTGCCTGATGGCCGCCAGCATCGTGATGGGCGCCATGGCCCCGTACGACGAATGGTTCTACGGGCTCAAAGTCTTGGCGGTCGGGGTCTGCTTGTGGATCTTCCGCGATGTGTATCGTGGTTTTCTGGCCCGCGTAGATA
Source organism: Rhizobiales bacterium Ga0077530 (assembly GCA_001464855.1). Taxonomy (GTDB): domain Bacteria; phylum Pseudomonadota; class Alphaproteobacteria; order Rhizobiales; family Hyphomicrobiaceae. The sequence continues at coordinate 373 of LNEA01000025.1, read as the reverse complement.
CCGTCGCACTCGCCGCCGGCGCGGTTGTCGGGGTGCTGTGGATCGTGACCGCGCCGGCCTCCGCGGATGGCGGCGCGGTCGGCGCGTGGCTTGCGACGCAGTCTGTTTGGCTTGCGACGTTGTGGCTGGTGCTGCGCGCGATTGGTTCGATCGTTATGGTGCCGATCGCCGAGGAACTCGCGTTCCGCGGCCTGCTCCATCGCTGGCTCATCTCGAGGGACTTTGAGACCGTCGACTTCGCCGCATTCTCGTGGCTGGCTTTTGTCGTCTCGTCGCTACTGTTCGGATTCATGCATCAACGCTGGATCGCAGGGGCGCTGGCAGGCGCTGTATTCGCGCTCGTCATGTATAGGTCCGGGCGCCTTTCCGATCC
>LNEA01000024.1 GCA_001464855.1 Rhizobiales bacterium Ga0077530 | reverse complement strand
TCCTCGTTGGCTGTCTTGGCGCGGCGCAGGCTCTCGATCGCGTAGGCGTCCTGCTGCTCGCGCGTGAACTGGTAATGCGTCGCCGTGTCCTCGGCATAAGTGCCCATCAGGCGGCCCTTGTCGTAGGCGTCCTCGAGGCCGTCGATGAACATATGGTCGTAGGCCTGGGTATGGCCGAGGCGGGCGCCCGAGCGCATCTTCGGCAGGATGTACGGCGTGTTGGTCATGCTCTCGAGACCGCCCGCGATGATGACGTCGTTCGGCCGCGCATGCAGCGCCTCGTACGCCATCATGACGGTTTTCATGCCGGAGCCGCACATCTTATTGACGGTCGTGCACGGCACGCTGTCGGGGAGGCCGCCGTAGCGGGCCGCCTGGCGCGCTGGCGCCTGTCCTTGCCCGGCCGGCAGCACGCAACCCATGAGCACCTCCGACACCTCGTCCGGCGCGATACCCGTCCGCTCGATGACCGACTTGATGGCGGCGGCGCCGAGTTCCGGCGCGGTCATCGACTGGAAGACGCCCTGGAAACCGCCCACGGGCGTGCGCGCGCCGGCGACGATGACGACGGGATCGGGATTGGAAGTGGCCACTTCGGCCTCCTTGTGGATTGGGGAAGGAATTTGGCGCTCACCATACAACCGCCGCCGGGCGGTTCAAAGGCGTGGATGCGACATCCCCTTCTCCCCGTGTTTACGGGGAGAAGGTCGGGATGAGGGGCGGAAACTAGTTCAAAGGTAGCGTTTGCCGCCGCCCCTCACGTCGTGCTGGAAGCACGCCTCTGGCGTGACCCCTCTCCCCATTGAAGCCAATGGGGAGAGGGAGAAGTTGTCACCGCAGCCACGGTGGCCGGAGGTAGCTGGCGTTGGACCAGCCGCGGATGCCACGATAAGTCACCGGGCACCAGGAGCCTCGGCACGGGCTCCCAACGATAACGTCGCAGGCGTTCGGCGGGATGCCGCCGAGTTCGCGGCTTTCGGCATCTGGCCGAGAGCGGATGCGCAGCGTATCGCCTGGCCTCACACCCATCACGCAATGGCCTTCCGCCCGTTCGCGTGGCGGCCCAGCGGCGCGGCCCGGAAGGTCGACCGGCGGCAGGTAACCCGGCCGCTCGGCGCGCTCCGGCGGTGGCTGTTCCTCCTCGCGCGGCGGAGAGGGCGCAGGCTCACGCGGCGGCGGAGCGGGGGCGGCCTGTCGTGGTGGGGGTGGCGGTGCGGCCTGCTTCGGCGGCGCGGGCGCTTTCGCCGCCGGCTTCGCGCCCTCCTGAACATTCACGAGCTTGGAATCGACCCAGCCGCGCCGGCTGCCGAGCGCGACCTCGCACCAGCCGGACACACACTTGCCGACAACCTGGACGCCGCACGCGCCCGCGGGCAGGCTGCCGACGGGGTCCTGCCGCCACGACGGCCCCGCGCGCAGCAGCACCGACTCCTTACCGATGCACAGCGTCTGCGCCGTCGCCGGATCGGCGCTCATGAAGGCTGCGCCGACGATGCCCGCCGCCGCCCATGCCTGCGGCCATCCGCGCCAAGCACGCATTGCGCCCACTCTGTCTGCCCCGAGAATTTCCACTGGCGTTTACCTAACCAAAGCCATGCGCCCGCTTCAAGGCTTTAAGGCCGCGAAGTTTCGACGGTGCGCGGCTCTGGCGGCGGCAATCGCAAAGGTCAGCGCCAGCGGCCGCCCCCGCCACCGCTCGGCTATTCCCGCAACGGTTCTTTCAGGGGTTTCGGCGAGGGTACGGCATTAGGGCGTGGCGGACCATGATCCAGATTTAGGAGCATGCTGACCGCCAGCGGTAGATACTGCCTAAAGGAACATTCGAGGCACACCATGTCCCGGCTCTGGCTTCTGCGACCCGTTTTATTGTTCGGGACGATAGGCCTTGTGTACCTGTTTCTTCTCAAGGCATGCGGGGGTGAAACAGCCCGCACGACAAATTACGTCGCAACGATCCGTATCGACGGCCGCGACTACACATCCGACGTCGTACTCCAACGCTATACGACGGGTGCGCTGTCCTACACGGGTGGCCTATCTCCGGGCTACTACGGCCGAGTTCTCACGTTCCGCCTGCCGGATGATCGTGTAGTCGTACTCTCGACCTATCCCTCAGCGGAGAGATCGAAGTGCGCACCGCGTCTGGACCGATCCGACACGGGATGCAAGAAGCGATGGGCGTGGGACGCGCTTCGCTCTCTCCCAGACGGGTACGTCTTCAACAACGCGGAGAACCCGACACACGTCGAAGCTTTCCAGTTCGCACCGCGATCACCTGAGTTCGCTCCAGATGGGAAATACAATCTAGGGGGCAGCGCAAATCCGGCGGCCAATCGCTATATCCAACCGATCTACGTGAGCAATTTGGAGATCGAGATAGTCAGCTTCGCAGCGCAAGAACGAACGCGCTTCACATCACAGCGCGACTCGCTCGATCGAGACTTTCCAGGCGATGCAAAGCTGCACGAGACACTGGACGGCGATTCGTATCGGTATCTGAACCCAACATTGGCCGAAATCGCCAATCGAGCCCATATTCCGCCGGCGAAGTTCCGCCGCTAGCCGCCCTCACCCCTTCGCCTTCTCCCGCTTCGCCTTTTCTTCCGCGACCAGCTCCTTCTTCGAGAGCTTGCCGATCATGGTTTTCGGCAGCGCGTCGCGGATCTCGATTTGCGCGGGCAGTTCGATGCGCGAGATCTTGGGCTCCAAGTGCTTCATCAGGTCGGCGGTTGTCGCAGTGGCGCCCGCCTTGAGCTTGACGAACGCTTTTGGCGCCTCGCCGCGATACTCGTCGGGGATGCCGATGACCGTCACCTCCTCGACCGCCGGGTGCTCATGGAGCGCTTCCTCGATGCGGCGCGGATAGACGTTGTAGCCCGAGCAGATGATGAGGTCCTTGATGCGGTCGACGATGAACAGGAACCCTTCCTCGTCCATGATCGCGACGTCGCCCGTGCGCAGGAAATCGCCGACGAACTGGTCGGCCGTCTCGCGCGGCTTCTTCCAGTAGCCCTTCATGACCTGCGGGCCCTTGATGCAGACCTCGCCCTTCTCGCCGAGCGGCACTTCCTTGGTCGGGTCGTCGAGCGCGCGCAGCGACACGATCGTCTGCGGGATCGGCTGGCCGATGGACCCGGGTTTGACCGGTCCCAACAGCGGATTGGCGGTTACGACCGGCGACGCCTCGCTGAGCCCATAGCCCTCGACGAGGCTGCATCCCGTGAGCCGCTCGAACCCCTGCTTGATTTCGAGCGGCAGCGCGGCGCCGCCCGACAGGCAGAATTTCAGCGACGATAGATCGAAGCTCTTGAGCTTCGGATGGTGCATCACCGCGTTGAACAGCGTCGGCACGCCCGGCATGATCGTCGGCTTGGCCTTGTCGATCAGCTTCAGCGCATCGTCGAGCACGAAGCGCGGCATGATCAGAATCTCGGCCGCCTTGGCGATGGCGAAATTCATCACGACCGTCATTGCGAAGACGTGGAAGAACGGCAGCACGCCGAGGACGCGCTCCTCCGCCTCCTTGAGTTCCGGTGCCCAGGCGGCGGTCTGCAGCACGTTGGTGTAGACTGCCGCGTGGGTCAGCATCGCGCCCTTCGGCGTGCCGGTCGTGCCGCCGGTGTACTGCAAGACCGCGACGTCCTCGGTCGGGTTGATCGTTGGCGCGGCAAACTTCCCGTCGTTGGCGAGAATGCTGTCCTCGCTGATGATCGAGCCAGCGACCTTCGACGATTTGACGCTCGCCAGATCCTTGCCCTTGAACAGGCGGAAGAGGATCGACTTCGCCGTCGGCAGCAAGGCCGGAAACGACGCGACGATCGCCCGCTTGAGCGTACCCGCCTCCATCAGTGCCTCGACCTTGTCGAAGAGCAGTTTCAGGTCGAGCGTCACCATGATCTCGGTTTCGCTGTCCTTGACCTGGAAAGTCAGCTCCTCGAGCGTGTAGAGCGGATTGTAATTGACGACGGTGCCGCCCGCCTTGAGCGTGGCGTAGTAGAACACGATGAACGTCGGCGAATTCGGCAGAAACAGGCCGACCTTGGTGCCCTTGGTGACGCCGATCGCGGCGAGGCCTGCCGCCGCCTTGTCGACCAGCCGCGACATCTCGCCGTAGGATATTGTCCGACCCAGGAAGTTCGTGCAGATACGAGCCGGATGCCGGTCCGCCGCGCGATCGAGAAGCTGATAGAGTGGCGCCGGGGCGATCTGCTGATGCCAGTTCACACCCTTTGGGTAATGGGCGAGCCAGGGGTAATTGAGGTGGGGCGTCGTCGACGCTGTTGACGATGTCGGACCGGTGGACATGGTCATCGTGCCTCCCTGAATCGCGTCCATTTAGGACCGCGGATTGGGGCGCGCATC
>LNEA01000023.1 GCA_001464855.1 Rhizobiales bacterium Ga0077530 | reverse complement strand
AATCGCATGGAATTGATGGCGGCGATTTCAGCGCTCGAAGCACTCAAGGGGTCGTCGCGCGTGGACCTTTGGACGGACTCGAATTACGTTCGGGACGGCATCACCAAGTGGATTCATGGCTGGCGACGCAATGGCTGGAAGACGGCCGACAAGAAGCCCGTCAAGAATGCCGAACTGTGGCAGCGCCTCGATGAGGCGACCAAGCGCCATGAAATCGAGTGGCATTGGCTCAAGGGGCACGCCGGCCACGCCGAGAATGAACGCGCCGACGAACTCGCCCGCGAGGCGATCAAGGCGTTGAAGGCGGGTGGTGCGGCCTAACGGTCGAGTAGTTGTTTCCGCTCATCTTCTGTAAGCAGCGCGAGCGTTGCCAGCGAATGTTGGCCTTTCGAGTGGGCGAGCACGGCCAAAATGCTTCTGACGCTTAGGTCGTCTTGGACGGCGCGAAGATCACGCAGAGCAGGCCCCACTATGGCTGCCCAAGCCTCTTGATACGTTTTCATCAGTGAGGCGGGCACAGGAGGATTGTGTCGCGCTAGGCGCGCTTCCTCGATGACCGCCAGAAGCGCGTAGGCGTTCCAGTCAACTGCAGTGGTCCTCTCGATAATCTGTACTAACTGGGGTACAGATGCGTAAGCGGCCGAGTCGGTATCACCTTGATGAACAAGCCTTGCCCAAAGATCTGTTGAGGCTAAATTCCTTTCGCCGCTCTTCCAAGCTTCGAGTGCTGGGCGTGGGTCATAGGGTTTTCGATAGCCATCGAGCAGTTGATGCCAGTTGATGTCGCTCATGAGCAGGAATTTAGCCTTCTAAGGATGCATTGGGGTAGCAGTTCGGGTCCCTTGGCGCAGTCAATGTCGTGACCAGCGATCGGGCCATGGATAAGAGCGCAATGGATCGAACTCAAGACGCTGTCGTCACCTCCGGCCATTGCACATGCGGAGCCATCCGCTACGCGTTCACGGGTAAGCCGCACTGGGTGATGCACTGCCACTGCGCGAGTTGTCGGCGGGCGGTGGGCTCGGCGGTGGCGACGTACGTCGGCGTCAAGGCCGACCGGTTTCGTTACACCGCCGGCACGCCCAAAGCTTATCCCAGTTCCCCAGGCGTGTTGCGCCATTTCTGCGGCGACTGTGGCACGCCGATCGCCTATACCGGCGACCGGTGGCCGACCGAGGTGCATCTCTATCACGGCACGCTCGACGATCCCGCCGCGTGGCCGCCGACCGGTCACGCGCACATCGTCGAGCAAGTCGACTGGTTTGAGGT
>LNEA01000022.1 GCA_001464855.1 Rhizobiales bacterium Ga0077530 | reverse complement strand
CGACCCGTCGAGGGGATCCGAGCAACGGGTGCAACACGACTGCAGGAAGTGGTCCACGGAATCCTGCCGCAGGTCATGCCGCTGTGGAGTTCGTTCACGCTCTATCGCTTCGAGACCAATGTCCGCTCCGCCACCGTCCTCGGCATCGTCGGCGCGGGTGGCATCGGTCAACCGCTGTATGAGAACATCCGCAGCTTCCAGTATGCCGAGACGGCGTCGATCATCATCATCGTCGTGGCCACGGTTTCGCTGATCGATCTCCTGAGCTCACGGATCCGAAAATTCCTGGTTTGAGGTGGCACGATCCGCCCCGTCGTATGGACCGGTCATCTCGACATACTGCCTGTAGGACAGTCGACGATGTTGCGTACCCGCAGCGGGCGCGATTGTCACAGAGGATGGCGCCGCCTATAGTGTCACCGCGAACCGGATCGCATCGCCCGCCAGCATTTCGAGAAATCTATTGCATCGCCTGCAAGCGCTTGGACCGGACTGTCAGGAGACACTTTGCGGGACTCTCGGAGACTGCGGGCATTTGACTGTCGAGGCATTTCACGAGAAGCATCACGGGTAACATGGCCGACGTCCGACTAAGTGGGGTTACCAAGAAGTGGGGTGACGCCGCCGCCGTCGATGCGATCAGCTTCAGTGTGCCCCGGGGTAGCTTCGCCGCCCTGCTCGGCCCCTCCGGTTGCGGGAAATCGACGACACTGCGGCTGATTGCCGGTCTCGACGATCCCACATCGGGCACGATCCACATCGGCGCGCGAGACGTGACGCGCGAACCTCCAGCCAAGCGCGACGTGTCGATGGTCTTCCAGTCCTACGCGCTGTTTCCACATCTGTCGGTCGCCGAGAACATATTGTTCGGCCTCAAGGTGCGCAAAGTTTCGGTTGCCGAGCAAAAGGACCGCCTTGCGCGCGCCGCTGATATGCTTGGCCTCCAGGCGCTTCTCCAGCGCAAGCCGTCCCAGCTCTCCGGCGGCCAGCAGCAGCGTGCCGCGCTTGGTCGCGCCATCGTCGCCGAGAAGCCGGTCTGCCTGATGGACGAGCCGCTCTCCAATCTCGACGCTCAACTTCGGGTCGAAATGCGCCGCGAGATCCGCGAATTGCAACAGCGCCTCGGAATCACGATGATCTACGTGACGCACGACCAGCTCGAGGCTATGACAATGGCTGATCAGGTCGTGCTGATGAACGCCGGACACATTGAGCAGGATGCCTCACCGGCGGAGCTCTACGAAACACCCGCGACCATCTTCGCTGCGCGCTTCATCGGAACACCGCCAATGAATATCATTCCGATGGCGGATTTCACGACGCCGCCCACCTGGATCGCAGCCGCAAAACCCTGCGCATATGCGCCGGAGCAACTGGCCGTCGGTGTGCGCCCCGAATTGGTCCGCCTCACGGACGATGGCGTTCCGGCCCGTATTACTGCCATCGAGTACCTCGGGGCCGATAGCCTCGTCGAGACCTCTGCGGGCACGTCCCGAATCGTCGCGCGAGTTCCCGGCAAGGCTTCCCGCGTAGTCGGTGACAGTGTCTTTCTCGCTTGGGATCATGGTGCAACGCACTGGTTCGACCTGTCATCCGGTCGTCGCACAACGTAGGTTACAGGACCGGTCTGTAGGACGATGTCCAAGAGGAGGCTCGGTTATGAAGAGACGGCAGTTCATCAAGGGTTCCGCGCTGGCGGCAGGCAGCCTGATCGCCATGCCTTCGATCCTTCGTGCGCAGACGGCGACCGAGTTCTCTTTCTTCTTTCCGGTTGCCGTGGGCGGTCCGATCACAAAACTGATCGACAAACTGGCGCAGGACTTCGAAGCAGAAACGCCAGGTACAGTGGTGAAGCCGATCTATGCCGGCACCTACCAGGAAACGATCGTCAAGGCACTGACCGCGCACAAAGCTGGCGCCGCGCCGGCGACGTCGGTGCTGCTGTCGACTGATATGTTCACGATGATCGATGAAGGTGCCGTGGTCCCCTTCGACGACTTCATCAAGACCGATGAGGACAAGAAGTGGCTGCAGAGTTTCTTTCCCGCCTTCATGCAGAACAGTCAGACTGGTGGCAAGACCTGGGGTATTCCGTTCCAACGCTCGACGGTGGTTCTCTACTGGAACAAGGAGCTGTTCAAGGAAGCGGGCCTCGATCCTGACAGGGCGCCGAACACCTGGGCCGAACAAATCGAGTTTGCTCAGAAGCTCACCAAGCGTGATGCTTCAGGCAACGTAACGCAATGGGGCATGCAGGTGCCGTCGTCGGGGTTCCCGTACTGGCTGTTCCAGTGCTTCTCGACTCAGGCAGGTGCTATCCTGGCAAACTCGGAAGGCAATAAGATCGCTTACGACGCCCCTGCCGTCATCGAGGCGCTCCAGTACTGGGTCGACCTATCGCAGAAGCACAAGGTGCACCCGACGGGTATCGTCGAGTGGGGCACAACGCCAAAGACGTTCTTCGATCGCAAGTGCGCGATGATGTGGACGACCACGGGTAATCTGACGAATGTGCGCAGCAACGCCAAGTTCCCGTTTGGCGTCGCCATGTTGCCGGCCGGCAAGCGCCGCGGCAGCCCAACTGGGGGCGGCAATTTCTACATCTCCAGCAAAGCACCTCGCGCGCAGCAGGAAGCCGCTTTCAAGTTCACCCGCTGGATCACAAGCGCCGAACGCGCGGCCCAGTGGTGCACCGATACAGGGTATGTAGCCGTGCGTCCCGACGCCTTCGAGACACCGGTTCTAAAAAAGTACGCCGAGGGCTTCCCGCAGGCGCTTGTTGCCCGCGATCAGCTGCCCCACGCAGTGGCAGAACTCTCCACGTACGACAACCAGCGCGTCACGAAGGCGCTCAACGACGGGCTCCAGGCAGCGCTCACCGGAACGAAGACACCGGCTCAGGCGCTCAAGGATTCCCAAGCGGAGGCCGATCGCCTGCTGAAGCCATACCAGCGTGGCTGACGTTCTACAGTTCTCCCGCCGGCGCTGAGTCATACAACTCAACGCCGGCAACTTTGTGTATGAACCGGAACAAGATGATCCATCAGCAGCCACGAAGCTGGATCAACGCTTGGCTGCTCTTGCTGCCCGCCATGTCGCTGCTCGCGCTCTTCACGCATTGGCCGGCAGTTGCCACGATCGTTGATAGCTTCTTTTCGACGCCCAAGGCTCGCCGGCAATCGGTCTTCGTCGGCCCCGACAACTACCACCAGATGCTCTCCGACCCGGTCTTCTGGCAGGCGCTCTCCAACAATTTCTGGTTCGCGCTTGGTACCATCCCGACGTCGATCGCGCTCGCGCTCCTCATGGCTGTTTGGGTCAACGACCGCTTCCCCGGCCGTACCTTCGTGCGCATGGCGTTCTTCACGCCGACGGTGCTGCCGATGATCGCCGTCGCCAACATCTGGCTGTTCTTCTATACGCCTGAGATCGGCTTGCTCGAGCAGGTGCGTTCCGCCTTCGGCGGGCGCACCCACAACTGGCTCGGATCCCAGGAGACGGCTCTCGCCGCCGTCACCGTCGTCGCGGTGTGGAAGGAGGCCGGCTTTTTCATGATCTTCTACCTCGCCGCGCTGCAAGCGATTCCTCCGAATCTCGCCGAAGCGTCGACGCTCGAGGGCGCTTCCCGCTGGCATTTCTTCCGTCGCGTCCAGTTCCCCCTTCTGATGCCCACTACGCTCTTCGTTCTCGTCAATGCCGTGATCAACGCCTTCCGCATGGTCGACCACATCTTCGTGCTGACTCGCGGTGGACCGGACAACGCCACGACACTGCTGCTGTTTCATATTTATATGGTGGGCTTCAGCTTCTGGGATACCGGTTACGCGGCGGCACTCACGGTGGTCCTACTCGTCTCGCTCGCAGTGCTTGCGCTCCTCCAGTACGGCGTACTTGAGCGGCGCATCCACTATCGCTGACGGAAGCGGTATCGATGGCAACGACCCACGCGGTAGACCAAGGCTCCGGCCAGTATCAGCCGAAGGGGAAGGGGCTCGTTCTCGAGACGGTGGCTGCGTGGGCGTTGGCGCTCATCTGGATCGCGCCACTCGCCTACGCAGTGTGGGCCGCGTTCCATCCCCCGGAGTTCTCGACCCGCTTTGATCTCCTCGCGCCGCTGACGCTCAAGAATTTCGCGCGTGCTTGGGAGGCTGCGCCTTTCGCGCGCTATTTCCTCAACACCTTCGTGCTGGTCACGCTGGTTCTCGTGAGCCAGCTCACACTATGTACGCTCGCCGCCTTTGCCTTCGCGCGCTACGAATTTCCGGGGCGGGGCATCATTTTTGCGCTCGTCCTAGCCCAGCTCATGATTATGCCCGATGTGCTGATTGTCGAGAACTACCGCACGATGAGCAAACTCGGTCTCGTCGATTCCATTCCAGCGATCGCGCTGCCCTATGTTGCGTCGGCATTCGGCATCTTCCTGCTTCGCCAGACCTTCAAGCAGGTGCCGCGCGAGTTGGACGATGCGGCGCGGGTCGAAGGCGCGAGTGGTCTGCAGACGCTGCTGAAGGTCTACGTGCCGCTCGGCAAACCGGTCTATCTGGCGTACGGACTGGTCTCCGTCAGCTACCACTGGAACAACTTCTTGTGGCCACTGATCATTACAAGTTCGGTCGAATCGCGCCCACTGACCGTGGGCCTTCAAGTCTTTTCATCCTCGGATCAGGGCATCGACTGGTCGGTCATATGCGCCGCGACGCTGATGACGTCCGGACCCCTGCTGCTCGGTTTCCTCCTATTCCAGCGCCAGTTCGTCCAGAGTTTCATACGCGCAGGCGTGAAGTAGCCGGGCGTACCGTCGTCCACTGCTTCGATGTCTGACGGCTACGCGTCCCCGTCTCAAGTCATCGTGTCGGCGATCGCGATGGATGTCGGGCAAAGCGTTGTATTGTGGATTATCGCCCCCTTCGCTCCGTCGTGCTGAGGCGATCACGAATCTGAACGATTGCGCGCCGCGAGGCCGACATGACCTGCCCATTGGCTTGAGGAGTAGAATGCGATGCCGAGCCTGCATGCGAACGGAATCGAGATCCACTACGCAGAGACCGGCGTCGGCGGGCAACCGCTGCTGTTGGTACACGGTACGCTCGGCGATCAGCGGAGCTTTGCCGCGCAGATGGCGCCACTCGCCGCTGCAGGCTTCCATGTCATGGCGCTGTCCATGCGCCACTGCTGGCCTGGGAACTGGCCGACTGAGGGCGGGGACTTCCGCATCGACACGCACGTCGCCGACATCGCGGCTTTCATCGATGCGCTGCGCATGGGGCCGATAGCGCTGCTCGGCCATTCCCGGGGCGGACATATCGCGATACGCGTCGCCGAACGCCATCCGACACTGCTGCGGGCGCTGATCCTGGCCGAACCCGGCGGCGAGCTTGATGAAAGTCTCGGCGGTAAGCCCGCCTCGGTCGGGCAAGCCAGTGCATTCACGGCTGCCGCCGATCTAATCGCGGCGGGCGACGAGGAGGGTGGACTGAAGGTCGTCGCCGAGCACACTGGCGGGCCCGGCGCATGGGAGCGCCGTCCAGAGGAGCGCAAAGCGATCAGCCGCGCCAATGCACGCACCATGCTGGGCCAAAGGAACGAGCAGCGCCGCCCTTATTCACGCGCTGCTGTCGCGATGATCCGGACGCCAACGCTGTTCCTCTACGGCGCCAATACCCGTCCGAACTTCGTCGCGAATGTCGAGGCATTGTCAGGTGCAATCGCGGGCTCAAAGGTGGTTATGATCCCCAACGCAACACACGGCCTCACCTTCGAGAATCCGGCGGACTTCAACGCGGCGGTCGCCGGATTTCTGCAGGCGCTTTGAGCGTCGCGTCGGAATCCTCGTCGCATTTCGGGCCTGGGACGCCGAGTGATACCCATTTGCGTGGACGCTGTCGGGTAACTCGCGTAAGGTGGCCCTTCGCGCACTGTTTCAAGTGCCATTCGCTTGGTGGCGAAATGTGGCTTATGGCTGCTTGATGGTCATTCGATCTGAATGACCTCGCACTTTGAGCCGCGATACACGCAACGACACCACACAGTTCGAACGCAATGGGGCGCATAGCAGTGCCGCCATGCAAGCTTTCCTCAACGACGTGGTCGGGTTTTGACGGTCTCGAACAACGCCAACAGACGGGCGCCGCCCGAATACTCGAAAGTGTTGCCGATCTCGGATCAACACTCGCCGCAACAGTTGATGCCTAGCGTTAGCGGGTGGCACGCAGCCTCGCGTTGCCGCTCACCAGCGACACATCCAACCAACAGAATGGATCGCAACCAAGATGTCTCATGCAAATGCTCGCGGCGTTAAACGAATCTGCCAAAGCGAGGCGTGCGCCTTGCCGTTCTACGATCTCAATCGCACCGACATCTCCTGTCCGAATTGTGGGACAGTGCTCGATACGAGCGTCGTCAAATACGCGCGTACGCCGCCCAGTTCCACGCCCGCCTGGAAGCGCGGCGGGCGCTCCGCTCAGCGTACCGCTCCGACGCCCGTCGCCGATCCTGCCGATCTGCCGGATGTCGACGTCGAGACCGATGAGGACGAAGCCGTCGACGCCGATGCGGGCGAGTTGATCCTGGAGACGGATGAGGACGATAGCGCCGTGGACGTCGTCAAGCCGCCTGCAGACGACAGAAACGATGTCTAGGCATCATACTGAAATGCAGCAGCCGCGCGCCCTGTCGGACGCGATGGCTCCGGCGTGCCTCTGCTCGAATTAGGCGGCGTTCGGCCGATAGAATACCGCTCTCGGCCGAGCGGGTTGGAAAGCTCGGCGCATATGGAATTCGCAGTAGGTGCTTCCGTCCGCCGTCGCCTTGCCGCAGAAATGGAAATCGGGATCGAGCGGATCGCCGAAGGGCCAGCGGCAGTCCATTGTGCCCAAGCTGGCGATCGTCTTTCTTTCCCTGAGGGGGATTGTCAGATCGTCGGCCTGAGGGGGTGTTGGCAAATTCCTGATGTCTCTCATAATCAATCGTATCACAGTAATCGGTGGGATGAGGAAACCGTTCGTCGCACCGTACGACGTCGTTAAAATCACGACAAGAGACGCACTTTGTTCTCCCGCGCCCACATCCGCGTTTTCGCCTTCTCTATGAATTCAGCGACGCCTGATTTGAGATCGATTACCGCTTCATCCGACTTCACGCCGGCGGCGTCGAGCAGCGGCTGCGCCTCTTGGTTGAAGCCGATTGCCTTGAGATGACCGAAAGCGTTCTTGGCGAAATCCGTCGCTGCGCCCTCATTCACAAGCTCGCTGCAGCCGTCTTCGGACAGAACAATCGCCACAGCGTCGAAAAGGACGGAAGGTGTGCCGGCAAGCTGGCCATCAACGGGAAGAACAGAGCCATCCTTCAACACGACACCGCCAATCTTCGGCGCCACGATCTTGACCGTCCCGCCCTCTGCCTCGGCCTGTTTCTTCACCGCCTTGACGACTTTGCCATCGGAGCCATCGCTCACCAGGATCGCGACCGCGCGTCCTTCGAGTGTTGGCGCATACTTGCCGATGATGCGCAACGCTGGTGATGGAGTCATGTCCTCCGGCTCGACGGCCGCTTTCGATTTAGCCGGCAGTTCCATGGCGAGCCCATTGGCTACGCGTTTCGCGAGATTTTCGTCAACGTTGCGCAGGTTCGACATGACGCGATTGCGGACATGCTCGAGGC
>LNEA01000021.1 GCA_001464855.1 Rhizobiales bacterium Ga0077530 | reverse complement strand
CGACCCACACCGAGGGATGCTTCTGGCGGAAGTCATCCGGCAACTCGGTATACGGCATCAGGTGGAACCACATCAGTTTCATCGCATGTGCTCCTTAGCGGGCGCGGTTTCCTCGGACTGTCGGCATGTGGTGCCGCGCGTTTGTTGGCTGGCAGAGTGGGTCATGTGTCCGGACGACGCAAGTGCGGTGGCGGTCGATCTGTCATGACGCCGATAGAGACGCGACTATGTGCTCGAGTTGGGCGAGGTAGGCGTCCACCTCAGCGGGTCTCCGCAGCATGATCACCGTGCCATCGAACCCCTCCAGAGTCGCGAGATGTATTTCAGGAACTCCCAATCGAAGCGCTCGACGCAACCTGGCGCCATATCGCTGCGCGTGCGGCCGAAGTGGCGAACCGTCCGGCGGAGGACGCGTGTCATGCAGAGCCAGCGCGGCATGTCGAAGACGAAAACCGTATCCGCGTGCTTCAGCCGGAGGGATAGGGTGCCGCCGTACTGGCCGTCCATGATCCAGCGGGGTTCGTCCGCGAGCGCAGCGACGCGCTGGCGCCAGGCGTCGGGCGCCAAAGGCATCCAGCCCGGCCGCCAGAATTCCTGGTCTAGGTGGACGAGTGGCAGACCGGTTCTCGCCGCGAGCCGCTGCGAGAACACCGATTTGCCGGCCCCGGAGCAGCCGATGACGAGCACTCTGTTCATTCCGCAGCGTCCTCAGCGCACGATAGGGGATCTGCTGCAACTCGAAATCCCGGCGTAAGCGGCATTGAGCGCGCGCTTCGGCTTGACAGGTGCCTGAAAATCGCCCTTCTCTATGCCGGTTCTGCGGCCAGATGTCGCCCGTGGCCGGGGCGGCACCGTTTGCCCGATCAGACCCACATACAGCATTCATCGGCCGTTCTTAGGAGAAGCAACATACGTCGTCCCATGCGCGCAGGCCCGGAGCGCGAGCCGTCGGGCCCCAGAATGAACGATCAGATCCGCACGCGGCAAGTCCGCCTGATTAATGCGGACGGTGATAACGTCGGGGTGGTGGAAACGCTCGAGGCCCTGCGTCAAGCTATTGAGGCCGGGCTCGACCTTGTCGAGGTGTCGCCCGACGCTGACCCGCCGGTCGCCAAGATCCTGGATTATGGAAAATTCAAATTCCAGGAGCAAAAGAAGCAGGCCGAGGCGCGGAAGAAGCAGAAGATCGTCGAAATTAAAGAGATCAAGATGCGTCCGAGCATCGACGATCACGACTACGACGTGAAAATGCGTTCGATCAGGCGCTTTTTCGAGGAGGGCGACAAGGTCAAGGTGACCCTGCGCTTCCGTGGTCGCGAGATGGCCCACCAGCAACTGGGCATGGCCGTGCTTCAGCGCGTCAAAGCCGACGTCCTTGAGATTTCCAAGGTCGAATCGGAGCCGCGCCTCGAGGGCCGCCAGATGGTCATGGTGCTGGCGCCAAAATAGCCTTGCGCCGCCGGCATCCGTGCCCGGCGGCAGCCAGATGGCAGGCTGGGCGGCGCCGCAGTGGTGCCGCAGCCTGCTGGCGCGGTTGAATTCCCCCTGAAATCGTTCCATGAGTGGCGCCGCCGGCAGGCCTTGGCGCTAGCGCCTCATTGCGAGATCCGTTCATGAAATTCACCTTCGACTGGCTGCGCGACCATCTCGACACGACGGCGACGCTCGATCAGATCGTCGATCGCCTGTCGATCATCGGCCTCGAAGTCGAGAGCGTCGAGGACCCCGCCAAGGCGCTGAGCCCGTTCGTTGTCGCCCGCGTGGTCGACGCCAAGCAGCACCCCAACGCCGACAAGCTGCGCGTCTGCCAGGTCGACACGGGCAGCGGCGTGGTCGAGGTCGTGTGCGGCGCGCCGAACGCCCGCGCCGGCATGATCGGCGTATTCGCGCCGCTCGGTAGTTACATTCCAGGCACCGGCATCACGCTCGACAAGCGCCCCGTGCGCGGCGTGGTCTCGAACGGCATGCTGGTGTCGGAGCGCGAGCTGCAGCTATCCGAGGATCACGAGGGGATCATCGATCTCGGCGACGCCTACGCCGGTTCGGTCGGCAAGCGCTATATCGATGTCATGGTACTCGGTGATCCGGTCGTCGAGGTCAAGCTGACGCCCAACCGGCCGGATTGTACGGGGGTGCGCGGCATCGCACGCGACATCGCCGCCTGCGGACTCGGCACCCTCAAGCCGGAGCGCGAGACGCCGGGCGTCGAGGGCACGTTCGATTGCCCGGTCGACATACGTCTCGAATTTCCACCTGAGCTGAAGCATGCGTGCCCCGTGTTCGCGGGGCGCTACCTACGCGGCATCAAGAACGGCGTGTCACCAGCATGGATGCAGGCGCGGCTCAAGGCCATCGGGCTCCGGCCGATCAACGCCGTTGTCGACGTGACGAACTACGTCAGCATGGACGCTGGCCGTCCGCTCCACGTTTACGACGCCGACAAACTGGTCGGCGCCATCCGCGCGCGCAATGGCCGCAACGGTGAGCGGTTCCTCGGCCTCGATGGCAAGGAGCACGCGGTCGAGGATGGCATGTGCGTCATCGCCGACGACAAAAGCGTGCTCGGTTTTGGCGGCATCATGGGTGGTGAGCCCTCGGGCTCGACGCATGACACAACCAATGTGCTCATCGAGTGCGCCTACTTCGATCCATTGCTGACCGCGGCGACGGGGCGCAAGGCCGGACTGCAAACCGATGCACGCTATCGCTTCGAGCGCGGCGTCGATCCCGGCTTCATCATGGGCGGGCTCGATCTCGGCACGCGCCTGATGCTCGACGTTGCCGGCGGCGCGCCGTCGCGGGCGAAGGTTGCGGGTGAGGCGCCGGTCAAGAAGACGGTTATTTCGTTCGCGTTCTCGCGGGTGAAGAAGCTTGCCGGGCTCGATATCAAGGACGCGGCGGCGAGGAAAACGCTGGACGATCTCGGCTTCACAGTTGAAGGCAAGGGCGACACGGTGCAGGTGGCGGTGCCGACGTGGCGCCCAGATGTGCATGGCTCAGCGGATATCGTCGAGGAGATCGTGCGGATCGCGGGGCTCGACAACGTCCCGCCGGTGGCGATGCCGCGCCAGCACGGCGTGACGCATTCGGTGCTGACGGAAGTGCAGCGTCGCGCGCGTCGGTCTCGCCGCGTGCTGGCGACGCGCGGTTTCGTCGAAGCGATCACGTGGTCATTCACGCCGCGCGCGTGGGCCGAGCAGTTCGGCGGCGGCTCCGACGCGCTGGAACTCGCCAATCCGATCTCGACCGAGATGAGTTCCATGCGGCCGAGCCTTTTGCCCGGTCTGCTGACGGCGGCGCAGCGCAACCGCAACCGCGGCTTTGCCGATGTGGCCTTGTTCGAGGTCGGGCAAGTCTATCGCGGCGATAAGCCCGAGGATCAGCATCTGCTGGCATCGGGCGTGCGTATGGGCGCGGCGCAGCTACTCGGGGCGGGCCGCCATTGGGACGGCGCGGCGAAGCCTGCCGACGTGTTCGACATCAAGGCTGATGCAGCTGCTCTGCTTGCGGCGCTCGGCGTCGATCCTTCACGCGCGCAGATCACGCGTGACGCGCCAGCGTGGTTCCACCCGGGACGCTCGGGCACACTTCGGCTCGGGCCTAAGGTTGTGCTCGCGCAGTTCGGCGAGCTGCACCCCGCGACGCTGAAGGCGCTTGATGTGACTGGCCCCGTGTCGGCGTTCGAGGTGTTCGTGAGTGGGCTCCCTGCCGAGCGCAAGAAGTCGAAGGCGCGTCCGCCGCTGGTCGCGGCTGACCTGCTGCCGGTAACGCGCGACTTCGCGTTTATCCTCGATCGCGATGTGGCAGCGGGCGACGTCATGAAAGCCGCGGCTGCCGCGGACAAGGCGCTGATCTCGAACATCCGCGTCTTCGATCTGTTCGAGGGTGATGCGATCGGCGCCGGCAAAAAGTCGCTCGCCATCGAGGTCACACTTGCGCCGACCGAGAAAACATTGACCGACGCCGAGATTGACGCCGTTTCCAAGAAAGTCATCGCCGAGGTCAAAAAGGCGACGGGCGGCGACGTGCGCGGGTGAATGGCCACTCCACGCACGTGAGTGCGCGGAGTGAAAATGTCAGCCGGCCTGTAAGCCGGGTTCTGTCTGGAGGTTGCCCTCCGCGACGGCCATTCATCTTGGACGCCCATTGCTGGACGTCTCATGCAACCAACCCGGGCGACTGCGTGGACCACGCCCGGCACGACGAGTTTCCCCGCCGCGCCCTGCCGCCCCTATTTGGTCTTGCTCCCGGTGGGGTTTACCTTGCCACCCCTGTTGCCAGGGGCGCGGTGCGCTCTTACCGCACCCTTTCACCCTTGCTGCCGCGGGCGAACCCGCTTCGGCGGTTTGCTTTCTGTGGCACTTTCCCTGGGGTTGCCCCCGGCGGCCGTTAGCCGCCACCGTTGATCCATGGAGCCCGGACTTTCCTCCACCGGTACGCAGCCTTTCGGCAACCCGGCAGCGACCGTCCGGCCGGCTGACAGGGCGCACATAGGGGGTGCCCGCTGCCGCGCGTCAAGGTCTTCCGCTTGAGCCGGTTAGCAGCCCTCAGGCGGCGTTCCAGCCCATGACGGCTTTGATCTCGAGATATTCCTCGATGCCATGCTGGCCCCACTCGCGGCCGTTGCCGGACTGGCGATAGCCACCGAACGGCGCCGACGGGTCGGCGTTGGCCATGTTGACGGTCACCATGCCGGCGCGGATCTGCCGCGCGACGTGCTTTGCCCGCTCGACGTCGCTGCTGTTGACGTAGCCGGCGAGCCCGAATTGGTGATCGTTGGCAATGCGCACGGCGTCGGCCTCGTCGGCGTAGCCCAAGATCGACAGCACCGGCCCAAATATTTCCTCGCGCGCGATCCGCATTTCAGGCTTCACATCGGCGAATACCGTGGGCCTGACGTAGTACCCCTGGTTGAGGCCTTCGGGCTTGCCGGGGCCGCCGGTGACAAGCGTCGCACCATCCGAGATGCCGGACTGGATCAAATCCTGGATCTTGCGCCACTGCAGGTCCGAGACAACCGGTCCCATCTCACTGTCGGCCGCTGACGGATCGCCGACTTTCACCGATTCCGCCGCCGCTTTCGCGATCGCCGCGACTTCTGCCATGCGCTTGGACGGCACCAGCATCCGCGTCGGCGCATTGCACGACTGACCGGAATTGCGGAAGCACAGCTTCACGCCCTCTGTGACGACTTTCGTCCAATCGACGTCGTCGAGAAGGATATTCGCTGACTTGCCACCAAGCTCCTGCCCGACACGCTTGACCGTCGGCGCCGCGCGAACCGCGACGTCGATCCCGGCGCCGGTCGAGCCGGTGAAAGACATGCAGTCGATGCCGGGATGCTCGGCCATCGCCTGACCAACCACCTTGTCACCATGGACGAGATTGAAAACGCCAGCGGGCACACCCGCCTCTTCCAGCATTTCCGCGATCAGAATCGCCGAGAACGGCGCGACTTCGGACGGCTTCAGCACCATCGTGCAGCCGGCGGCGAGGGCCGCTGCGATCTTGCAGGAGATCTGGTTGGCCGGCCAATTCCACGGCGTGATCATCCCGATGACGCCGATCGGCTCGCGCAGGATCTCGGTGGCGCCGTGCCGTTCCTCGAAAGGATACGTTTTGAGGATGCCGTGCATGGTGCGGAAGTGGCCCATGCCGGCACCGGCCTGAAACCGTGTCGCGAAAGACAGCGGCGCGCCCATCTCGCGGCTGATCGTCTCGCCCATTTCGCCGAAGCGACGCTTGTAGATGGCGGCGATCTTTTCCAGCAGTGCCAGGCGGTCCTCGCGCGACGATGCTGCGAAGCTCGGGAAGGCCGCGCGCGCGGCGGCGACGGCGCGGTCAACATCCGCTTTGGTTCCGAGCGCGACCTTGGCGAAGGGCTGCTCGGTCGCGGGATTGATGACGTCGATCGCCTTCTTGGCCGAGGGCGCGACCCACGATCCACCGATGAAATACTTCATGCCTTTGTCGTTGCTCATGCCCGTTCTCCAACTACATCGACCGTGTGCACCGGCGTGCACCAATCCGTTGCGGTACCTTTAGGCGCGGCGGACGACGCGATCAATGCCCCCGGGGCTGGCGCGCCTGCGTCCATTGTGCGCCGCAGCATTCCGTGCTGTGAGTGCGGTGCTCCCCCCTTGCAACACACCAGCCTGTAGTCCAATTTATACGTATCGGCGCGGCGCGTTGACAGCGCTGCGCGACGATTTTTGCAACGACGAACGATGCCATCGGCCACTCGGTGATCGCTTCGTGGTGCGACAGGGCAAATAGGGGCGGGTGCCCTGTAACCCGCGCGATGGGTCATCCTCAACCGGTGCAACGGGAGGACGCCCATGCATGTTGCTTCCATTTTGAAGGTTAAGGGGCAGGCAGTCGAGACCGTGCGCATCGACGCTACGTTGATGACCGCGGCGCGTCGCCTGTCTTCAAAGCGCATTGGTGCCGTGGTTGTCACGGATAAGTCCGGGGACATCGCCGGGATCGTATCCGAGCGCGATATTGTGCACACGCTGGCGAAAGAAGGCGTGGCGGCGCTCGATTGGCCGGTGTCTGAAGTCATGACGCGCGACGTGCTTACCTGCACGGCTGGCGACACCATTGATCAACTGATGAGCCGTATGACGGCGCGGCGTTGCCGGCATCTGCCGGTTGTGTCCGATGGCGCGCTTGCTGGCATCATCTCGATCGGCGACGTGGTGAAGCACCACATTGCCGAAGTCGAAATGGAAGCGATGGCGATGCGCGATTACATCGCTACAGGCTGACGGTGCCGCGCGCCTCGCCGCTCCAGGATCTGACTGCCCTGGTCGGTGGCGAGGACGCACGGCGAGCGGTTTCAGGCGGCCTTCGATCTGACGTGATCGGCCGGCCGTTCTGAATGCGTGGCGGCACGAATGTAGCCGGCGATGCACGCGTAAACTTCAGATTGATGCGTCACCGGCCCCATGTGGCCGGCGCCCGGCAGCACGTCCAATGTCGTCCGTGGTAGTGTGCGAGCCAGAATCTCGGCGATGAGGCGGCTCGGGCCTCGGGCGTATTCGCCCCTGAGGATGTGTGCCGGGCACGAGATCCGGCCATAGCTCCCGATCGTCGTCGTATCCTCGATCAACGCCCTGAAGTCGAGCGGTGCTTTCGGTAGCCATCGGATCAGCGCGTCGCGGACGGCGGGCCGAAGGGCGGCCCATGCACCGGCGCCGTTCCAGTAGTCGACGAACTGAGCAGCGGCCGACTGATAGGCGCCCGATACGAGCCCTGCGCCGATCGCCGACGCGATCGCTTCAATTTCGGCGTGGGCACTTCGTCCGCGGTTCCCGACCTGCCGCAGCAGGTGAAACGCCGATGGCTCATACAGCGTGACGCTGGCGATCGCTGACGGGCGCGCGCTCGCGACCTTCAGCGCCACGGCGCCGCCGTAGGAATGCCCGACGAGATGCACCGGCGCCGCAAGGGCGTCGACGAGGCCAATTACGGCCCGCGCTTCGTCTGCCAGCGTGAAGGCGCGTTCGCCGGTCCACGGGCCGATGTCGGCACACCCGATGAAGCTCGGAGTAAAAACCTCGTAGCGCGGACCGAGCACGCCCGGCAGCTTGCGCCATTGGCCGCCATCGGCGCCCGAGCAATGCAGTGCGATGACGGGAGCCGGAAACCGCGATAGGCAGCCAGCGTCGTCGCCGGCGGTCCTTTCGGACCACCGACTTGAAGGAGTCTCGTGCATGGGGATGCCCTCAGACGATCGGCGGTTCGAGATAGCGCGCGCCATTGAGGCGCTCCTGCCGAGCGTTCAGCAGCGCCGACTTGATCTCGCTGCGATCGAGACCGATGTCCTTCAGCATCCGGTCGTCGAGACCGTAGAGCTTTGCCTCCGCAGCCCTGAGCGCCCGGTAGCGGATGAACTCGGTAACGGCGCGCCAGATGAGACCTTTGCCGGCGGCAACCGCGGCAGTAGAAACGGACTTCAAATTTTCGTTGGTCAGGGCGTCACATGCTGCCCCCTCGATTGGAATGTTCTGCGTGCTCATGGTCGTGGTCCTTGGTTTTTTGAAGTTTTTTCGTCATCGAAACGATCATTTGGATTTGAGGCGTCGGATGTCCTCGGCGCTCCAGCCGAAGCCCGCGAGGTCCGCGTCGCTATAGCGATCAGCAATCGTGGATCGCACCGAGCGCCCGGCACGTTCGAGCCGTGGCGCTTGGATCGCCGCGACCACCGCGCTCGTGGTGGCTGCGAAGTACGCGAGAACCTCGGCGCCAAAACCAGAGGCCTCCATGGGGGTCGATTGTTGGCTCATGATCATCTCCTGTCGGCTTCTTGGTGCTCATTGGCGTCGACGCGCCGGTTTGACCGGTCTGCGTCACGATGCGGCGCCATTCGGCGTCCGTGAGGCTGATATAGGTCGATGCCGCCCGGCGCGCTTGAAGCGAGCGTGGAGAAGTCATGGAGATTTGCTGGAGTCTGGGCTTGGCGTCGGTCAACAGCCCGGCGATTTGGTGCGGACGGCGGGACTCGAACCCGCACGACGTTGCCATCTCAGGATTTTAAGTCCTGTGTGTCTACCAGTTCCACCACGTCCGCAAGTTCAGCTAACCTAATTGATTTCGCGCACTAATTTACCCGCCGGTTCGTTGACCTATCGAGTCTGCGGTTTGAGTTGGGACACGCCGGGGACACAACCACCATCATCCTTCGGCTGTCCGCCTATAGATCGTTGAAGCCATTTAGCCAACTGGAGAGCGCGGTCGCGGGCGCGACGTCGCGATAAGCGCCGTATCCGGTCTTCTAAAAGTTAGGAGACGCGCACGCCGCGCGAGAGAATTATGGAGCCCCGTAGGGGACGGGATGGATGTGGCGCATAAGTCATTGATTTAACGATGTATTGCTCGTCTGCTACTGCTGCATACTGTAGCAGGTTTTCGTAGCAGATCTAGCGTTCAAGTGCGGGCGCTCGCCAATGGGCCCAGAGGCATCCGCGCGGATATCATGCGATCATTTGCGCATGGTATCACTATTACCGAATGGCGATCGGGGGCTACCGTCTTGAAACACATCCTTATAGCCACGGACGGCTCAGATCTGGCCGGCAAGGCCGTGGCAGAAGGCATTCGCCTTGCCGGTGCGCTGGGCGCCCATATCACCTTTCTGACCGTGACTGCGCCGCTTGCCACCCTTGGTGATCAGGGCACTGCATTTGCGGGTCTGCCCGAGGCCGTCCGCCGCCAGGCGCTCGGATATCTGGCTGCAGATGCAGACCAAACACTGTCCGCCGCCCTAAATGAAGCCAAAACGGCAGGAGTGAGTGCCGACTCACTGATCGTGGAAAATCGCCACCCGCACGAGGCGATAATCGACGCCGCCATGTCGAGGAGCGCGGATATGATCCTGATGGCATCTCACGGGCGTAGTGGCATCAAAGCCGTGCTGCTTGGAAGCGTTACCCAAAAGGTGTTGACCCACTCGGATTTGCCGGTGCTGGTGTACCGGGGTCCCGATCGTGTCGCCTCGCGGTCTCCGGCATGAACCATTGAGCCCTCGCGGCAATCCTCCCACCTGCTGTCGAGTGCCTGATAGGAGCCTGCAACTTGATGATGTCCAGCAATTGCCTGAGGCTGGCCAAGACGGCATTCATCTCCCTGTGCCTCAGTATATCCGCACTTCCCGCGCGAGCTGAAGACGATGCATTGAAGCGGGGATACGCGATTGCGGTCGAGAAATGCTCGCACTGCCATGCCATCTCGCACAACGACGCGCCGCCTCACGCTATCGTCATACCGTTCCGCCAATTGCACACGCGGTTCCCAATTGCGATGCTGATCGAAGCGCGTGACCGCGGTGTCATTGCAGGCCACGACGAAATGCCGATGTTCACGGTCTCGCAGCCGGATATAAGGTCGCTTCTCTCTTACATTGACTCACTGACACCAGTTGCCCCCGCATATGTGCCCCGGCGAAAGCGCCAATAGTGCCCGCCCAATAACGCGGCCTTAAACGTTGGGCGAACTCAGCCGAGCCGCTAACTTACGGTGCGCTGGAACTCTCTTGTACAGTCGACGGCACCATGTGCCGTCACGATTGTGTCTCGTGCTGCCCCTTCAGGTGATCGATATAAAATCGTTACTGTTCTTTGCTCGCGCATGGAAAGCACAATGCTGCCTCTGGGCGAGCCTCAAGACGCTTGGGCGCGATTTCGGCGCCGCACCGAACACACTCCCCGTAGGTGTCCTTCTCAATTCGTGTCAACGCTCGCTTCACAGAGGCGATTTCGCGCGTGATGAGAACAGCTTGCCCCTCTAGCGAAAGGTCGTCCTCCATCTCGATAGCTCGTTCGGAAGAATCGCGACTAAGCGGTTCATCCAAATCCTTTGAAATTCGATCCCGACGATTTTCCAGCTCGGCGAGTTGCGTCTCGAGACGGACTTTGGCGGCGGCAGTATCGGGCATTGCGCTACTCCATCAATTGTACCTATGTGCATAGCAAGCGCTTAGGCGGCAATAGAACGGCTTAAATCATCGTTTTACACCCTAGCTTCACTCCGCCTCATGGCGGGGTCATGTAAAAACAGCGTCCGGAAGGCGGTAGACCCTCAGCACCTGATCAGCGTTTGAGCGCATCGCTAGGTGCCGCCCCGCGTGCAGACGGGACATCTCGATACGACCGGACCAGCACCAGTTCGCGATCGTGGAACTGCTCGAGGCCTGTTCCGTGGCCCGCATGAATAACCATGGTGCCCGGCAAGAGATTGCGCATGTACTCCATCAATTTGAGCTGACTGAGTTCGTCCAGCGCCGAGGTCGGTTCATCCATGATGAGAATATCGGGTGGCTGAATCAGTGCACGTGCAAAGGCGAAGCGCTGCTGTTCGCTGCTCGACAGCAGGGAGGTCCATTGATCGGTGTCGTCGAGCCGCAGAATGAGATGTCGAAGGCCGCAGCGCGTGAGAGCATCTCGGAGTCGTTCTTCGGAGACCTCATGTCCTTGGTCCGGATAGAGCAACGCGGTGCGAAGCGTTCCAAGGGGCAAATAAGGACGTTGCGAGATGAAGGCGATATTAGCCCCCTGTGGACGCAGAATTTCTCCGCTCCCCCACGACCATAAGCCGGCCACTGCGTGAATGAACGCGCTCTTTTCGGTTCCGCCTTCGGCCTTGATGAGTACTTTCTCTCCGGGTGAAATAACGGCTTCCTCGCCGTCAATCATTAGATCTCCGTCACGCAGCGCAATTTTGAGTTGACGAAGATGAACGCGATCGTCCGGGCTCACCCCCAACCTGATCGCCCCGGTCTCACTAAAGGTGCCGAGACTTTCTTCCAGGCGGTCGATGGCGTCGGTCAATTGCGTTACTCGATGCGAGGACGAGAACCAGTCGGCGAGGCGCAGAGCATTGTCGGCAAGCCAGTTGAGCGCGACCTGCACTTGCATGAAGGCCGTGGCGGCCTGCATCAGGGAACCCAGCGTCATCTCGTCTGCGAGATACTTTGGAGCTCCTAGAATCAATGGAACAGTCGATGCCAAAATAAGATTGGATCCTATCAGCCAATTCATCCGCCCCTGCCAAGTGATGACACGAAGCCAGCGATGCACGAGTTCGGCAAGGGTGACGTCCAGCCGTGCCCGTTCATTGTCGTCGCCGCCCATCAAGGCGATGATTTCGGCATTGTCCTTGACGCGGGTGAGTTCGTAACGCAGTTGCGCTTCACCGGCTGATTTCTCTTCGACTCGGAGCACCAGTGGCCGTCCCATCAGGAACATGCCTAGACTCGTGATGGCGGAATAAATGATGCAAGCGAGCACCATGTAGCCGGGGATGGTATAGCCCGCCACGGTCAGTGACCCACCCACTACCCATAAGATGCTAATGAATGAGACTGCGGCGAGTACGGCATTTAGGACGCCAAGAGAAAGATCGACGAGAAGCTCGATCGCAAGCCTTCCATCTTCAGCAATGCGGGCTTCGGGGTTGTCGGCCTCTGTCGCCAGAATACTCAGCTGGTAGAAATGACGATCTGCCAACCATCGATTGATGAGTGTGTGAGCCAGCCACTGCCGCCATCGCACCTGCAGGCGCATGCGCGCGTGCAAACCTCCAACGAAGCACGCCCCGGATAACAAAGCTAACATCAGGGCAAGACCGATGCTGAGGAGGACAGTCCTTGTGTCCTTTTGCTCGAGCGCGTCAAAGAAGAACTTGTTCCAGAGATTGACCGCCAGGGCGGCGGCGAGGTTCGCCACTAGGAACACCAGCACGGCAAGGGTCAGAAGCCACGCACGCACGCGCGTTGCCCCACTCCAGAATCCAAGGGACAGATGCAGGAATCGTCGTGACCGGCCAGAAGACACATGGAACTCCGGCAATTGGCGCGGGGAAGGGCATCGCGCACAAAAACGGCCGAACTGGCATCGCCGCCGAAGCGGTATCCGCCTAACTCGCTAGCGCCTAACGGCTGACCCGTTTGGCGTTCTGGCTGTTGAGTTTAAAGTCGGCCCGTCAAGACCAGCACTAGGACGACGATGAGGAGGATACCCACCACGCCGACGACGCCAGAACTTCTCATAGATGTGCTTGCCCCACAATTCTCATGTTGGAAGTATCTCGCGCCTAGTCCAAACCACGCTTTGACATGGAACAAAGGCGCCCGCGCTTGGCCCCCGAAGAAATGCCATAGAGGGGGCCGCACGCAAGTTTTTGCGTCTCCTAGGGGACATTGCCGCTCTGGAATGCCCAATTTGATTAGCGTCAATTTCGATGATCGACCGGTGCTCGACAGTAGAAATTCTCGAGGAGGAGCTTCAATGCATCGGTCTACGGTCGCGACACTCATTTTCGTTTGGTTGGTGGCCTTGGGCGGCGGGGCAGCGCGTGCCGATGTGATCGATGACTGCCGATCCGCCACCAGTGCTGAGATTCAACTCTCCGCCTGTTCCGAAATCATCGCCAACTCTGCTTATTCACCGATTGATAAGGCGATGGCCTTCCGTAATCGCGGCCGCGCAAGGTCCGATGCCGGTGCCCTGGATCTTGCACTGGCCGATCTCGGCGAAGCCATCCGGCTCAATCCGGCGGAAGGACCGCTTTACATCAGCCGCGGACTAGTTCATGTGCGCCTCAACGACCTAGTGGGTGCGATCGCCGACTACAGTGAGGCGATCCGTCTGAACCCGAAATCCGCCATTGGTTATAATGGCCGGGGTCACGCACATCTCGTAGAGGGCGACGAGAAGAAAGCGATTTCTGACTTTTCGGAAGCGATAGCCCTCAACCCAGCTGGCGCCAACACCTACAACAACAGGGGACTTGCCTACAGCAATAGCGGCGAGCCGGATCGTGCGATCGAAGACTTCACGGCCGCCATCACGCTCAACCCGATCTACGCGTTGGCCTACAACAATCGCGGTTACGTCCATGAGCAGCGCGGCAGGCGCCAGCTCGCCATCGAAGACTTCCGTCGCGCCTTGCTCCTCGATCCAAGCCTAGTCGGAGCCAGAGATGGCCTCAAGCGCCTCCGCGCAGAGAGCGGACTCATCGAGGAGACAGCCAGTCGAGTCAAGGAAGGCCAAGGCCTCGTCGAAGCGCATTGCAGCGGTTGCCATGCTGTTGGGCGTGACGGAGCGAGTCCCAACCCGAAGGCACCTCGATTTCGTGCTCTACACCTGCGCCATCCAATTCAGGCATTGCGCGAACCTCTGACGCGCGCCATCGCCGCGCGCCACGACGAGATGCCGCAGTTCGCTTTGCCCGATGCGCAGATCGACAGGATCGTCGCCTACATCAATAGCCTGAATGGGAAGTAGCGAGATGCACACGCACAACAAATCTCCGGATCGTCAGGTCAGACCGACCGATATTGTGAAGGCGGCGGCCGCTACCGCGATGGCATTGGCGCTCCTCTCGTCGCCGGCAGCAAGCGCGGAGCTTGGCGATGCTCGGCGTGGGCGTGCCTACGCTGAGGCGATATGCGCGCAATGCCACGCGGTAGCGCCAGCGGAAAAGGCCTCACCGCGCCTCGAGGCAACGCCATTCAGTGTCCTTTCGGGGCTTCCCGGCCTCAACGAGAGGGCACTTGGAGTGTTTCTTCAGACCCCCCACGCCGAAATGCCAAATCTCGTGGTCACCGGCCAGGATCGTGACGATCTCATTGCTTACATCACGGGTCTTCGCCGCAAGCAGTAGGATGGATGTCGGAAAATGGTCCGACATCGAGTAGCGGGCGAAGCAGATCGACGCCTGGATCGCACTAATGCCAATCCAATCGTTGCGGCTCAACTTATGTGATGCTTGCCGATGGGGCGGACGAATGTCGCCTGGGGGCCTTTGTCGCCTTTTGCTTCCGAGAAGCGCACCTCCTGCCCAGGCTGTAGGTCCTCTAGCTTGGCACCGATGACGCTGTTGCGGTGGAAATAGATCTCGCGCCCGTCGGATGCCGCGATAAAGCCGTAGTCGCGCTCTGGGACTAGAGACGCGACGATCCCGTGCGGCGGAACTTCGTGTGCCTTGACGTCGCCTGAGATCTTGCGGTCCTGATCCTGTAGCTGCCGCCCGGCAGCATCAAATGCGTCTCTGATCGTGACATGCATATCCTCATGCCGACCGGTTGCCGATGGATCTCGACTGATGTCTATGTGTTTGCCGCCCGGCACAGCGATATGGATGCGAACACTGTAGGTATCGCCTTCGTGCCGCCGATGCTGCGCCCGCGCGAGCACCACGCGCATCGACGTGATGCGATTATGAAAGCGCTCGAGCCGCTTTGTCTCCTTGCGCACGGCTGCCTCCAGGGCATCCGAATGATCAAGATGCTCGAAGGCTATTTGGAGGGGAACTTGCATGGAACACGTGCTCCTTGATCCAACTGCGCGAGGCCGCAGACCTCAGGATCGTGCCATCTTTCGCGGCATTTCGTTTTTCTACGCGCCGCAGCGCTCGCAACATTGACCGACATCAAGAGCAATGGTGAGCGACGGGTCGCGCGTCGGTCCTTTTGTTGGAAGGCCCCGCAACTGACAGTCGAGTTCTGGCTCGCATTGCGAACTGTGTCGTGTCCGCGCACGACGTCGTGACGGGAACGACGTGACTACAGCACCTCATGGTGCGCGAAGATGGGAACAGTGGCCTCCCAGCCGAACATCTCAGTAATGTGCTGCCGCATGGCTTCGGCGGCCTTGGGCTCGCCGTGGGTTATGAAGACCTTGCGTGGTGGTGAGCGGAAGTTCTTCAGCCAATCGAGAATTTCTGCGTAATCGGCATGTGCAGACATCGTGTCGAGTTGGGCGATTTCGGCGCGCACAGGCCAGTCACGGCCATGGATCCTGAGGCTCGACTCGCCGCGTGCGAGGCGATCCCCTCGTGTTCCTGGCGCCTGGTATCCAGCGAGCAATACAGCATTGCGAGGGTCACCGACATACGCCTTGAGATGGTGGAGCACTCGGCCACCAGTTGCCATTCCGCTCGCGGAAATGATGACCTTGGGGATGGGACTGGCGTTGATGGCCTTGGATTCGTCGACGGTGCGTGCGTAGCGGGCGATGGCGCATACCGCGGCGCATTTCTGGGGGGATAGACGGTGTTCGTTCTTGTGACGGAGCAGCAGTTCTGTCGCGTTGATGGCCATGGGGCTATCGAGAAACACGGGAAGATCGGGAATGCGCCCTGCTTGCTTGAGTGTGTAGAGGTGGAAGAGCAGATCCTGCGTTCTGCCCACCGCAAAAGCCGGCACGACAACGGTGCCGCCCCGCGCAGCGGTCCGGCGGATCACATCGCCGATTTGATCGGATGGATCTTTTTCGCCATGCCGCCGATCGCCGTACGTCGATTCAAGGACGATATAGTCGGCACCCTGCAACTGAGCGGGCGCTTTCATGACAGGGCTGTTGGGGCGTCCGATATCGCCTGTGAACAGGATGGAAGTACCGTCACCGCTACGCAGGTCGATGAAAGAGGCGCCGAGGATATGACCGGCCCGCGACAGGGTGAAGCTCAGTTCAGGGGATAGGTCATGCGGCGTACCAAGGCCCACTGGTCTGAACTGCTCCAGCGCAATGTGTGCGTCGGCTTCGGTATACAGTGGTAATGCCGGGGCGTGCCGGGAATAGCCGTAGCGGTTGGCAGTCTCGGCATCGTCTTCTTGGATGCGACCGCTATCGGGAAGCAGGATGGCACAGAGATCGGCCGTTGCCTCGGAGCAGTAGATGGGTCCCTTGAACCCATCACGAACGAGCCGCGGGATGGCGCCGCTGTGATCGATATGCGCGTGAGTAAGAAGGATAGCATCGAGCGCGGCCGGGTTGAATGGTGCAGCTTGCCAGTTGCGCTGTCGGAGTTCGGGATTCCCCTGGAACAGGCCGCAATCGATAAGAATACATGTTCTGTCGTGCTCGATCAGGTATCTGGACCCGGTTACCGTTCCCGTCGCGCCGAGGAATGTGACTCTCATCGCTCCTGACCTTCTCGTCTGCCTGTCCCCGATCAAGATCGAGAGGACTCTGCGCGGCGGCTGTTCGCTTAGCTTCCGCTGATCCGGTCAAGGCTGCCCGCTACCGCGCCCGCTGGGCCGGGCCGAACAGAAATTCCTGGATGTTTGATATCTCCTCGGATGAGAACTGGATCTGCGGCATCTTACTGTGTCGCGAGCCGATACCTTCGGAGAGTTCGAACTCGAGCTGCTCCTGCTCATAGGACCGCAAGATGACCCATAGATTCGGTGCGCTAGTCTGGCGGCTTTTAGCGCTTTCGGAAACTGCGTGGCACCTGCCGCAGTGTCTTTCCAGCAAGGCCCTCCCATCTTCTCCACGAGCAGGCTCTACGGCGGCAAAAAGAAGAGAGAGCATCACCGTACGCGCGACACTTCGAACGATACCACGAGGCGTGCGGCAACACTCAGTGCGTGCGTGACGCTGACCAGGAGCGGGCGTCGCGTCACGTTGTGCGCCCATGATGCGGTTCGTCAGACCAATCCCGCGGTCGTGCTTGGCATACCAACCCTGAGATGATCCTCGATCTTGGCCGCGCCTGCGGCTTCTTCGAGTAGCACCACAAGCGCATTGCGTTGCTCCGCCGACGCCACCATGCCCCAGGCCTCGACGACTCCGTCATTGACCATGATGTTGACATACCCACTGTCGAGCCATTTCTGCTTACGAATCTCCTGCCATATTGCGTTCTGCAAGCCGACGTCGTTCGACTTTGCGACGGGTTGACCCACGCTCGATTCGCTGAGAACCCGGACAATATCGCTGCGCGAGATGACGCCTACCAGCGCTCCATCCCGCACGACCGGAACGCGCTTCAACTTGTTCCTGTCGAGGACGTCCGCGACCTCGCTGAGATCGGCATCGTCGCGCACGGATACTACGTGACGTGACATGACTTCATGCGCCTTCAGCCCATGCGCCTTGGCATACTGGCGCGCCATGTCGTCGGGATTTGAGAAGAAGCTCGTGAACCAGGAGGATCGTTTCTCGGTTCCGGTTTCGACGCGGTGTAGCAGATCGCTGGCTGTGAGCATACCCACAGGCCGTCCATCCGAAGATACGACAGGTAGTCCGCTCAACCGCTTGCTCGCCATGAGTTTGGCGACTTCGCGGACAGTTGCCGACGGCGACACTGTAGTAACGTCTCGGGTCATTATGTCCTTGGCTTGCATGGCACACCCCGTCAGGTTGAAAGTCGAAGAATACCAGGGAGCGCGTCGTCAACATTGATGTTGGTCAACGGAGGCCAGCGGCACTGGCAATCACAGAAGCGCGCCTCGCTGCGATGCAGCATGTTCGCTTTTTTGATCTGTGTCATTGATGGCCGTGGCGATTGGCGAGGAGAATACACTTCATCATGACAAACCGACCGCTGGCATACATCGTCAAGGATCAAAAGCCGCTCGTTCTTGCTGCGGATGAGACCGTTGGTAATGCGTGCAGGCTCATGCGCGAGCGTGGCACCGGATCGGTTCTAGTCGTCGATAACATGAAGCGTCTCAGTGGCATCTTCACGGGTCGCGATGCAGTCCGGCTGTTGGCGAGAGTCAAGGATGCCAGCAGCACCCGTCTTGCCCAAGCAATGACTCGCAACCCCACATCCATCAGCCCAAGCGACAGTGCCATCAATGCACTCCGCGCCATGACCGAAGGTGGCTTTCGACACCTGCCGGTGATCGACAACGGCAAGATTTGCGGTGTCGTGTCGCTGCGAGATTTCAAAGGCATGGAGCTGGAGGAATTTGCCAGAAGGCATGCGGTGGATAGCGCTGGTGGCACCCTGGATCGACGCCTGATGGATGTGCTCGATTGCACCAAGCCGTTCACCCTCCCCGGCGTCAAATCTGTACAGCAGGCGTGCCGCTCCATGCGCAGGCGCAAGTGCGGCGGTGTGCTTGTGATCGACGGAAAGGGGCATCTCACGGGGATATTCACTGGGCGTGATGCAATCCGAGTGATCGCCCTCGACAAGGATGCGGAAAAACTGCGTCTTTCGAGCGCAATGACGAAGGATCTGATGACGATCTCACCGACCTGCCACGCCATCGAAGCATTGCGTGTCATGAACGATGGCGGATTTCGCCATCTCCCGGTGGTCGAGGACCACAAAATACTCGGCGTCGTCACTCGAGGAGATTTCACGGGAATCGAGCTGGATCGACTGGACGAGGAAGAACACCTCAAGGAGTGTCTTTGGTAGTTGGCGCAGCCGCAGGAGCGTCGCGCATCGGCGAGCATAGCCGGTGGAGCTTCCGGCGGCGCCAAGGCAGCTTGGAGTGTCGTCTTTGTCGCTTCGCGTTCAATCGGCCCTGGCTAAATGAGGGTGAAGGCCCTGCTCAGCTTCATCTGGCGATCCAGATTATGGGAGATTCGGCTTTCTCGTTCCCGTTCGAAGAATACGAGACAGCCGTGGCCGCTAACGCGGCCCAGATCCTGTCGAAGGCCAAGATCCGTAGAAGGCATACTTGGGGGCGGCGAAGGCACGGTCGTGCGATCTGATCATTTTGGCGTCTTACGGCCGGCGAGCATTGGGCCGACTCTTGCTAGGCTGCGTCGCCCTCGGCGCCCTGACCCTCAGCAGGACAACGGTCCTGATATGCCGGTGAACATTGCTTCAACGAAATGATGCGATCACTTGCAGGCCAAATCACTTCTCACGCGTTCGCACCGCGCCTTATGCTCTACCCCGTTTTGCCGCCCATGTGCGCATGCCTTCTGGCCACAGCTCCTTGATGCCAGCGGGTAACTGGCCAATGACATCCGCGATCTCACCCGAGTCGATCGCCTGCGCCAGCAGCGAGAAGACGTCTCTCGCTGCATTTTCCGCCTTGATCGGGTGCGGCGCTAATTGTGCCGCCACGCCCTGCAAGAACGCGTCTTGCGAACGCGCCTTTGCAGGCGTCCTCGATCGTCGCCAGCCTTCGTAATAAATGCCGCGCGCGATCAGCGGCAGCTGAGCGCCAAGGTCGATGGCCTCATCAGGCGTCAGTCGATCCCGAAGTTGATGAAGAACCACTCTCAGTACGGACAGCGCCTCGGCTTCATCCGAATATCCTCCGGTGTCGCATAACGATTTCAGCCAAACCTGCATCTGCTGGACGGCATGGCTGACAGTTGGTGGAACGCTCATGGTGACACCCCTCTATTCGGCACGCGCCGCCAAGGGATCACATTCCAGGTGCGGCGGAATTGCGCTGCATCAAGCTGACGAACATTCGTCGCCCAGGAGTGGGTGCACTCGCGCGAATTTCTCTTCAGGAGAGGCATCGAGTTGACCGCGGTCAATCGTCGTCCTTCTCCGACGTTGGAGAATGTCAGCAGTCAGTGAGCAGGAGTTTTCTATGGAACGAGCAAGAGAGCCGGTCGGCGCCGCATATTGGCGAGTTCTAGCGGCTGCGGCGATCGTCGCCTCCTTTGCCACAGCAGCGGCAGGCGCTACCGCCTTTGACGCACTCGTCGGCACATGGACCGGATCGGGTCAGATCAGATACCAGGATGGCCAGACCGAACGCGTGAGATGTAACGCGTACTACTCCGAAGGAGGAGAGAGACTTGCGCTGGCCATACGATGCAGAAGCGACAGCAACCAGATCGAGGTTCGCGGACACCTCACGCAGCGCGGAGAAAAAGTCACAGGTGACTGGGAGGAACGGACATTCAACGCGTCCGGGAGCGCAGAAGGCCGTGTCTCGGCCACGCGTTTGAACGTGTCGATCACGGGAGGGGGCTTCTCCGGGTCGATGTCCGTCACCTTTGGCGGCTCAAGGCAGACCGTTGTGATCTCGACCGAGGGCATTTCCATGAAGAGCGTCACGATCACGCTGGTTAAGGGCTAGCCGTACCGATGAGATCTGGTCAGACACGAGCAATCGGCGGGTCGCCAAGAGGAGAGTCAGAGTGAGTTGCATTCAACTCCAATGGTTCCATGGCCGCATCGAACGCATGAAGGAGTTCCTCGACGTACAGGTGAATTCTGTCGCGTCGTTTGCGCTCATCGCAGGCGCGACGCTCTTTTTGAGTACGAGTTCGGCAGTCGCGGAAAGCGGAATTCCTATCGCGTGCACGCCTGTTGTGAGTGCAGATCAGCGATTGCGGATGGAACAGTGGGCGATTGACAGACACTGCACCAGTCCTGTGAGAACGCGCGTGACCGACCGCTATCTGGGATTCACATGCTCGAAGGGACAGGACACATTAGCCAAGTGCCGGACACAGCCTCCGGTCTTCGATAGCAAAGCATTCAGAATGGGGCATTTCCGACAATGCTTCGACGCGATCGTGACTTCAACGGAGATGGGGTTCGTGGTCAATCGCGTACGGGAGTGGGTCACTGCTGAGCCCGGCAACTGCGAATGGGATCCCGGCGTGAGCCTCCTCTCAGTCGAAATGGATCTCGAAAACGCGCGGGTGTGCATAGAAGATCAATGCATCTCCATCACCAAGCTTTCCGTGGTCGGGAGGCTGAGGCTCGTACGAACGATTCTCGAGGCCTTCAATCAGCCGTCCTAGTGCCATGGAGGATGGCGCATGCGCTGCCAGCCTGTCGATAATGTGCTCGAGATAGTCGCGCCGGACACAGCTGGCGCAATCGCCCATCTAGGATCGTGATGCGAATTGCAACGTTCAATCTGGAGAGTCTCGATCTCGGCCCAAAAGCCCGGATGCCGCTGGAGGCGCGCGCCGAGATACTGAGGCCAGCGCTTGCCCGCCTCGACGCAGACGTCATCTGCCTGCAGGAAATCAATGGCCAGCGCATCAAAGGGCGACACGAGCGTACACTGGCTGCTCTCGACCTCTTGCTCGTTGGAACGAGATATGCCGACTATCATCGAGCCTCGACGACAGGTGTCGATGGGCAGGGTGTCGCCGATGTCCACAATGTTGTCACGCTATCGCGCCTGCCCTTTCTGAGTACCCGGGAGCTGCGCCACCAATTGATGCCGCCTCTGCAATATCTCGTGAAGACCGCCGACCCTACTGCCTCAGAACCCGAGCCGCTTCGTTTCGACCGCCCCATCCTGATTGTCGAAGTCGACCTCGGCAGCGGCCGACGCTTGACCATCGTCAATCTTCACTTCCGTGCCCCTCTCGCTGCAGCCATCCAAGGACAGAAAGTTGCGCCCTTCGTCTGGAAGAGTATTTCTGGATGGGCCGAAGGCTTTTTTCTGTCTGCCGTGCGACGTGGAGCCCAAGCCCTTGAGCTGCGAATGGTCATGGATGAACTGCTCGAGCCGGATCCCCACCGGCTCGTCGCAGTAGCCGGCGATTTCAACGCCGAGGACTACGAGACGCCGATCAAGATTGTGGTCGGCGCTGAGGAAGATACGGGTAACGGCTCGCTCAGTGCGAAGACGCTCGTTGTCCTCGATCGCGCGATCTCAAGCGATCGACGCTGGAGTGTCCTGCACCATGGCCGCCCGCAGATGTTGGATCATATCCTTGCGAGCCGCGCTTTGTATGGGCAGTTCCGCACGATCGAAGCCCACAATGAGGCGCTTGGCGATGAGGTCGTGGGCTATTCCAAAGGAGATCAATTGCTCGGCTCATATCACGCCGCAGTCGTCGCGGAATTCGCACTTGATGCGTCAGACGGCCCCGGCTCCATGTAGCTGGACTCGAACATCTTCTCAAGCCGCTGCGACGACCTTCCCCTAGTTGATTGGATGCTAGTCGCCAATCAACCCCGGCATCCGAACATAAGGCGCAGTCTGAACGTTTGACTGCGCCCCTGGTGTCGAGACAATCACGCCTTCTTGATCTCAATCTTTCGCTGGGCCTTGATGGCCTCTGGCTTCTTGGCGGCTTTGATCTTGAGCACACCCCTGTCAAACTTCGCCTCGATTTTCGTGTCGTCGACAGTCTCCGGCAGACGAAGCACGCGTTCGAAAGCGCCGTAGCTGCGCTCCGAGAGATAGTAGTTATCTTTTGTCTCTTCACTGCTCTGCTTCTTCTCGCCCTTGATCGTCAGCATGCCGTTCGCGAAGGTCACGGAGACCTCTTTCTCATCGACGCCCGGAAGCTCAGCTTCGATCATAATCGAATCACTGCTTTCCTTGACGTCGAGCTCCGGAACGACGATCGCACCATTGCCTTGGCGGAAAAGCGAGGGCCAGCGTGGGAAGCCATGTTCGAACCGCTCGAACATCCGCTCCATTTCGCCGCGCATGGCAGCGAACACGTCGACTGGACGCGACGGCGTCGATTCCGGAGACTTTGCTACGTCAGTCTTTGCCATCTGATTACTCCTGTCTTCAATACTTTTGGGCGCAAGTCGCCCTCTTTGAGACGAAGTTTTCTAGCCGACGCCGGGACGGGTCACATTGATTCACCGCAAGATGGCTGCCATCCTCGAATACCGAGCTGCCCTACCCTAGCGGTGTGTTTTAGATCCCCAGATAGCCTCCAAGCGACGCGGGAGCTCCTGGGGCGGCACCTTCGTGAGATCCTTTGCGAGTTCGGCGACGAGCTTCGCACGGAGCGACTCTGAAAGTGCATCTCGCAGATCGCCTAACACTGTCGGCGGCGCGACGAGCGCGATGCGATCGAACCTTCCCTCTCTCAGGCTGCTGTCGAGCTTATCAACCACTTCACCGGCAAGCTCACGCTTCAGCTCCCTGTGCGGACTGGTCCGATTTTCCATTGCATGACGCGTGGGACCGGACGATTCAAAGCTGCGGCCCGGACGATCACGTTGAATGTTGCGATCGGCAGGGAGTTCCTTGGAAAAGACCATGTCATCGACAGGAACTAGATTAGAATTTGGCCCATGGCTCTCAAGCACTTTGGCTTGGCGGCCATCGGCGATCACAATCCAGGTCCTCTCGCGTTTCATTTCATCACTCCACCTGCTTGCTCGCCCATGGAAGAGGGAGCGCGACGATTGGTATTTTGTGAGACGGCGACGACGATGCGCTTCATTCTGCAGCCATCGAAACAATCCGACAGACGTTCGCCACATAGAACGGCCCGGCGCGTCGCGAGAATTGAGTATTCAATGAAGTGCGCAACTCACATCCGCACCATTTCTGGATCCAAGAGATCCCGTTGACCTTGCGCTGCATCAAGGACGGCGAGGCTCGTTAAGCCCTGTTCTGATATCGAAACACTGCGGGTTGGCATCGGTTGGAGGGATTCGGCATATGTGGACGGACAGCGCGAGAAGAAGTGCCAGAGTTGTGGCGACGGCAGCTTGCCTTTCGGCGGTTTCGCATGGTGCCTTCGTACACGCGCTCGAGCCGTCGGCAACGCGCGGGCGAGAGCTGGCAGTCCGCCTTTGTTCCAGCTGTCACGTGGTCAGTGGCGCGGCCACCGCGGCAGTACCTGAGGGTATCGGTACGTTCCGAGGCATTGCAAATAGGCCGGGGCAGTCTGCAGAGCGCATCAGCAACGTTCTTATCCTGCCCCACTTGCCAATGCCGGATAATCAGCTCACCCGAGATGAGATTCAGGATATCCTCGCTTATCTTGAGACTTTGCGGACCAATCCTGAGGTGCCGCCGCTTATCGCTCCCGTGGGAACGAAACCGCCAACTCCGTCAAAGACATAGAGTCTA
Source organism: Rhizobiales bacterium Ga0077530 (assembly GCA_001464855.1). Lineage (GTDB taxonomy): Bacteria > Pseudomonadota > Alphaproteobacteria > Rhizobiales > Hyphomicrobiaceae. The sequence goes on along the minus strand of LNEA01000021.1, from coordinate 15,653 downwards.
TCTGAAAAATCTAGCTCCAGCGCAGCGGAAGATTTGCCACTCGAAATGGGCCCAATGGGCAGCGCCCTGAAGTGGGCACGTTGAGCTGCATCAAAGAAGCGCTCCGAAATTGGGCGCTGCTCAAACAATGAAGCGCGCTACCTTCTTGGCGTCCAATCGAATCCTCCTCCTAGGATAGAACCCATGTACAAGCACATTCTGATTGCAACTGACGGCTCGGAACTGGCAAACAAGGCTGTTATGGCAGGTCTGCAGCTTGCCAAAGACTTGAATGCAAGAGTCTCTGCCGTGACAGTCACCGAACCGTGGACGGCCTATGTCACGGGAGAAGCAGCGATCGCATTTCCGATCGACGAGTTCGAGAAATCCGTCACCGAAAGTGCCGCAAGAGTGCTCGCCGCCGTCGACATCGCCGCAAACGAGATCGGCGTTGATTGCAAAGGCATGCACGTCAAGGATCAATACCCGGCAGAGGGCATTCTGGAGTGTGCAAAGTCGATTGGATGCGACTTGATCGTCATGGCGTCACATGGCCGACGCGGCTTGGGCCGCTTGCTCCTGGGTAGCGCAGCGGTCAACGTGCTGACTCATAGCACTACGCCGGTTCTCATCTGCCGGTGATGATCGGGGCGCTTGCCCGGCGATGCGCGCCGCTTCTGGAGGGCATTGCGACGCGCTTCAGTCCTTCCGCCATCGCGAGATATCCAACAGCGATCACGGCGATGGCCGTCAGTACAAGCGGCTGCAGAGGTACAAAGCCAAAGACGTGGCCGATAGGCGTGAGCGCCAAGATGAGCGCCGCTGCAAGCGCTCCGAGAGAGGTCGCAACAAGCATCGGATGGGGCGACGTCGCCGTTTTTAGGACCGCATGGTTTATTGAATCGATCGTGACGCAGATTCTCGTGATTTTCGTCATCCGCTCGGTCAAGCCAATCTGGATGAGCCGCCCGACGCCCAGACCGGCATGAAGCAAGGAAAACGTCGCCACGTCGAAGAGTGACGACAACGGTCCCATCCCGATCGCGATTGGTATTTGACATGTCTTGAACTGGAGGTCTCATGGACTAGCGTGCGACCCAACGCTCACCTGCCTTGTAATAGCGCCGCTCCGCCGAGATAAGTCTGTTGCGCGTTCGTCGGAAGGTTTGATCTGGCAAACAGAGGCAGATCATCAATCGAAGCGTAGGGCATGCTGCGCTTCAGTGCCACAAGCGGATGCGCGCGTAGAAGGTAGCGTGACAAACGGGTCTTCAACGCCCGATGCTGGCGAAGCACCTCTTGCTCAAATGCAACCCGACCCTGTTCAAGGCCGACGCGCAACTCAGCCCTTTCCTTAGCGATCTCAGCCGCGAGTTCCCGCTCGAGCGCGGCTATTCGATCCATCAGGTGGAGTACAACTCCATCCGCCTTGCCGTCGTCCATGTCGACCGGTCCTTCCTGTGGTCGCTGACTAAGGCTTCACCGCATCGATGGCGCGAGGACAATGGACACGACATAGAGGGGCTTCCAGGCACGCTTCGCGCCCCCTCTTCCTTCGGCGGCCGTAGGCCGGAAAGCTGACGGTCTGATAGACGCTGACGCAATTATCCAAAGATCACGAGCGGCAGGATTAGAACGTAGATCACCACGCCCGTCAGCCGAGGCCTATCGGGAGCGGATCGCAGTGCTTTCACAACCGCAGGGAACGCCTCCACCGCGATCGCCGGATACTTGAAAAGAGCAATTTCTCGCAAGTGGGGGTTTAGTTGCCCGTATCCTTTTTCACTGCTGCTGGCCCGGGGGTTGCTTGACTTGCAATCACTCGCGCAACCCATGTGATGAGCTCCGGTCCTGCCTTGCCCATGGCCTGATCGAACCCCGCAACGGCTGCCGCAGCATCTATCGCGGCGATCGGGGCCAACGAGCGGAACACCTCGGCCGCAACAATGCGGCCTTTGCTATCGATGATTTTTCCGCCGAGTTCTACTTCTGACACTTGGCTGGCACCGATCTGGAACTTGCGCACATCGATCGCCAGCCGGAAGTCAGAGGTCAACTCCTCCAGCGGCCGACTCACACCTGCAAATGCCTTACTGTCCTCGAGACCGCGGACGATGGTGGTCTGCACGATGCGCACCACGGCATCACTCCACTGTCCATCCGTCAACGCAGAGAGCGACCCGTCGGCCGATACGATGGCGATCTTTTCAGTGTCGAGGCTCATGAGAGCAGAAGGCTCAGGAACGATAATCTGAATGCCTGGGGCCCGCTCCTTGCTTTCCGCGATGCGGAGCGGTCGAAGATTGAAGGTGTTGGCTCGCGCTTTGGCAGTTGCGCCGCCTGTCATTCGCTCGAGGCCAGCCACGATACCGTCGACCTTGTCGGAGTTCCTTGCTAGCGCCCCAGCAAACGTATCGATATTGCCAAGAAGACTACGTAGTGGCTGCGCGTTCTCGGCCAAGATCCCGTCAATGCGGCGCAATACGTCGCGGGCGGATTGCGACATGGTCTCGCCGGCATCCGTGCGTGCCGTGAGAACAGATGGCTCCCCCTTTGCGCTGGTGAGCACCTCCGGCGAGCTTCCGCCGGTCAGGGTCACGACGGGAGAGCCCGTCAACCCCTGGAAGTCGATACTGACCTCCGTATCCTTGCGCACCGGGGTATCGCGGCCGACGGCAATGGTCGCCCAAACCTGGCGTGGCTTTGCGGGATCGAGACTGAGCTCGGTTACCTCGCCTACGCGGATGCCGTTGAAGAGCACGGCCGACCCCCGGAGCAGGCCCGCGACGGGGCCTTCGAACTGCACACGATAGTTGACACGATCGCCGAAGCCGCCAGCGTTGTTAAGCCAGTAGACGAAGCCGAAACCGAGGGCCAGCACGGCCAGCGTAAAAATGCCCATCTGGACGTAGCGCGCGCGAACTTCCATCGTTCAGCTTTCCATTGCCGAGAGGCCAGGGGACAATTTGCGGCCACGTTTCCCCTGGAAATACGCCTTCATCCATGGGTGTGGCGATCGACGCATCTCCGATATCGAGCCGATGGCAATCACCTTGCCGTCGGCGAGCGCGGCGATGCGGTCGCAAACCGTATTCAGGCTTTCGAGGTCATGCGTAACCATGAAGACGGTGAGACCAAGTGTCTGCTGCAAGGTACGGATGAGCTCGTCGAAATCTCCGGCGGCGATCGGATCAAGCCCTGAGGTCGGCTCGTCCAGAAACACGAGCTCCGGATCCAGGGCCAGCGCCCGGGCCAAGGCCACACGCTTCGTCATGCCGCCCGACAGTTCCGAAGGCAGCTTGTCGCCGTCGCGTGCATTGAGCCCGACCATCTCCAGCTTGGCCAGCGCGACCTCGCGCATCAAGCGCTCGGACAGCACCAGGTGCTCGCGCATAGGAACTTGCACGTTCTGCAACGCAGTCAGCGACGAGAAAAGCGCGCCATGCTGGAACAGGACGCCCCATCGCCGTTCCAGTGCTCGCCATGCCTCGTCATTTGCTGGGCCAAGATCGACGCCGAGCACTTCGATGGTGCCCTGACGCTTCGGCAACAGGCCAATGATGGTGCGCAACAGCACCGACTTGCCACTTCCCGAGCCGCCGACAAAGCCCAAGATCTCACCGCGGCGCACGTTGAGGGCCAGATGGTCCAGCACGACCCGATCGCCGAAACCTACCACAAGGTCGCGTACGCGGATGGCAGGCGCCTCATTCAGTGTGTTCATCGCCATCACATCCCGATGGAGGCAAAGAATATGGCGAACAGTCCGTCGAGCACGATCACGAGGAAGATCGATTTGACCACCGAGGCCGTGGTCTGAAGCCCAAGGGACTCGGAGCTCCCTCGCACCTTGAGGCCTTCCGAACAAGCGACGACCCCGATCGCGAGCGCCATAAACGGCGCTTTAATCAAACCGACTTTGAAGTGAGTGAGGGAGATTGCCTCCTTGAGACGCGCAATGAAAATCTCCGGGTTCATACCCCCGTAGAGCCAAGCGACTAGACCGCCGCCATAGAGCGCGGCCATGGATCCGAGGAACGTCAGGAGGGGGAGAGCGATCACCAGTGCGACGACGCGCGGCAGTAAGAGGATGCTCACGGGATCGAGCCCCATAGTGCGGAGCGCGTCGATCTCCTCCCGCATTTTCATGGAGCCAATCTCGGCCGTGTAGGAGCTGCCTGAGCGGCCGGCCACCATGATCGCCACGATCAGCACGCCGAGCTCACGCAGGATCAGAATCCCGACCATGTCGACCACGTAGTCGTCGGCGCCGAACTTGCGAAAGTGGAAGAAGCCCTGCTGGGCGATGATGCCGCCAATCAAAAAGGTGATAAGCAGAATGATCGGCACCGCTTGCCAGGCGACGCGATCGAGGTGATGGACGGCAGACATCAGCCGGAAGCTCCTGGGCTTCAGCACCATTGCCATCGCGGCGAAGCACAATGAGCCCAGCATATTGACGAACATGACGAGATCGCGGCCAAGATTCTCCACCCCTCGCCCCACGGTCTCAAGCGTCAGAACTACGAAATTGGCATCAGCTTTGGCATCGGTCGCCTCCCGGTTCACGTGGCGGACCTCTTCGAGCAGGCCCTGATATCGCTCGGCGAGACCGACGATCGGAAGGATTTGTCCGCGCGCCTCGTGCGAGCGTATCAGGCGTTCCAGCAGCCAGGCGCCATAGGTGTCGAACGCTTCTATGCCGCGCATATTGATCGCGGCCGCTTTCGCCACCGCCGCATCGCCGTCGACAGCATCGATAACGCGCTCCAATTCGGTGGCGTGAGATGCCGTCCAGGATCCTGCCGCCGCAAGCTCCGTCTTGCCATCACGATCGACGGCGCGCAGATATGGCGAAGGGCTCAAAGATACCTCTTTTCGTATGCGCGAGGCCGTCGATCACTCGACGTGTTGGACCTGCGGCCTTCAATCGGTTCCGACATTTATACTCATCAATCGTGGGTGATACTGGCAGATGTTGCCAGTCTCTCCCGATGTCGCATGTCGGCCAGTATCAGCAGGACTTTGAGCACCGTCGTCAGTCGGTCCGCATTAACTTGCTTGGGCCTGAGCCGCTGCGTTCACGACAGCCAGGCAAGAAAGGTCGATGGTTCAGGGACGGCACTATCCGGCGAGACTGGAGATATACGCCAGGATCGCCTTTATATCGCTTGGCTCAAAAAGAAACTCCGGCATGTCCTTGTGACCGACCACGATGCCCTCGGCCAACGACTTCGCCACGTGCTCAACCGGATACTTTTTTGGCAGTTTGCGGATGGTGGCGCCATTTTGTGCGGACTTTGGCCCATGTGTGAGGCCGCGTGACAGCCCGCACACTCGCGTTCGACCAGGGCCCGACCACGCTCGTGGAGCGTCTGTTGGCCGACCACGAGAGTCGATAGAGCAACAAGAAGTAACAATCCTATTGCGACGCTGAGCACAAATACGCGCTTTGACATTGAGCGAACCATCAGAGCAACAACGTGAGTTTACAAGTGCACGTCATTTGGCCGCGAGCCTTGACGTCTATCAAATTCGACACACCGTCCGAGAATTAACTCGCCCAGGTGCCGTGTTTCCTCGGCGGAAGCCTTTGGTGCCGGTCCGGTCGAAAGCAAGCGTGCAGTGAGGAACTGAACGTGCAGCGCGGCGAAACCCCTCGCAGCTTCCGAGAACTGTCACTTCGCTCGGCATGGTCAGCTTGCTGATGGCGGGATCGTCGCAGGTGTCAGCGCGATATTCGCATCTCCCAGGCGTGATCCGCGTCGAGCCCCTGCAAGACAGGACTTTGTCGCAAGCCGCGCCGGCACAGAGCCGCCGGCCGTTCGCTGATGGTAGTTCCGGGAAATACCAATGGACTAGCAATACTTCGATCCCCGGCCTTCAGTCATCTCCATGGCGGGAACGGTGCGGCGGGTCGGATCACTATCCCCTGACGAGTTGATTGTTACTAAGCGAGCCGTTTAGTCACGCTCATTGGCGTCGTGGCTGCAAGTGATGGGCGTTGCCGCATCCGTGCCGCCCATTTCGCGAGTTGTGGTCGCCCATTTGTGAAATCGCCCATGCGCCCGTACGCCGCGAAGTCCAATCCTGAAATCAGGAAGAGCTGGGACAAATTGAGCGGGCCATTCATTAAGGGTGCGGTGATTTCAATTTCCCAGAAGTCCGCGAGCCTTCCCGCGCGTGAAGCTTCGTGAGCCTGCATGGTTGGCGACCGCTCGTTCTCCGGTCGGCGCATCTCGCGCACCCAAACACTGATTCCGTCAACCATGCTGCGTGCGTAAGTTTCGAGCCGACCAGATTCCCAGTTCTCAAGATCGAGCGGCTCGATAATTGACGGGATTCCGTCGAGTGAGTCGAGATAGGATGCGATAAGACGACTGTCCTCGATCCCGACGCCATCATCGCGCACTAAATACGGCACACGACCCGATGGATTGATTGCGTAGTACGGGCTTTCCACCTTCCGTGTGATTGCATTGATGACCTCAACGCGGTCGGCGAGACGCTTCTCTAGAACGATCGCACGAGCAATGCGCGCATAGGGCGATGTTGGTGTGACATAGAGCTTCATGTCTTCCTCACTCTGGGGTTAGGTGCGACAGCACCGTCATTGGGCTGCGTCAAATCTCTCGCCGACGATAACGGATTAGTCCATTATTGACGGCAATGGCGAGACGTCGACGACCATATCTGCCCCGCAGCGTTCCCTTGCGGAAGGTCAATGTTGGTCGCGGGTTCTGTCTCTAACTTCTTGATGAAGCAACCGCCCCACCGCAACCAACCATTGAACTTCTCGCCCATCTCTCCAGCGCATTTATCTGCGGCTATGGGAAATGCAACAGGACGAGTTGCCGCCGCCAAACGAAGATTAATAGGCTGAAGGATATTGATCACATTCGACGGCTCTGCAGCCTCTATTCGCGCCATGAGATTGGCCAATAGGCAAGCGGGAGCTAGGCCGGCACGTAGCGTTGTAGTTCTCAAGTTGCGAACCCTAGTACTCAGAATCTGCCAAATGGCGCCGGAACAATGTCACCTTCCTGGAACGCAGAGCAGGAAGGGCACGTCAAATCCGAAGTTGTGGCCAAGTCGCGAGCACTCTGCGAGGGAGCCGGCGAATAAACGATACGCGCGTCGAACTGAGTGGGATCGCGGTAGCAATCTAGCGGGTGACCAGAGATGGCGACATCGAACACCATCAAGGGCACTCGCGCCATAAGTGGCGTGCGAGGGTTGCTGCTCGGATCGGTAGCGATCAAAGTGCTTCAACTCGTGAATGTGGCAGTGACGTTGGGCCAAATAGCTGATTTCCGTCCGCTCCTTTGCCGTAACTTCACCCACGAGAAGCGGACTCTCTGATGGGGAACGATCTGCGCATGTCGGACTTGGTCTTCGAAGTGCGCGGCCTGACCAAGGTCTATCGTAGCGGTGAGGTGGAAGTTCGCGCCCTGGCGGGAGTGGACTTAACGTTGCAACCTGGCGAGTTGGTCGTAATGCTCGGCCCGTCCGGCTCCGGTAAGTCGACTCTGTTGAATATTCTGGGCGGCCTCGATCATGCAACGGCCGGCACGGTGCGCTTTCGCGAGCATGACCTGACTGCCCTCGACGATGCCGGCCTGACGGCCTATCGGCGAAATCACGTCGGTTTCGTTTTTCAGTTCTACAACCTCATTCCAGCTCTCACGGCACGTGAGAATGTGGCCCTGGTTACAGAGATTGCGCGGGCGCCGATGACGCCGGAGGCTGCCTTAGACATAGTCGGGCTCGGCGCACGTATGGACCATTTCCCGTCACAGCTCTCAGGTGGCGAGCAGCAGCGCGTGGCGATTGCCCGTGCGATTGCTAAGCGACCCGACGTGCTACTTTGTGATGAGCCTACAGGCGCGCTGGACAGCAAGACGGGCGTACGCGTTCTGGAGGCACTCATGCGGATCAATAAGGAGCTTGCAACAACAACGGCGCTCATTACGCACAATGCCGCCATTCGGGAAATCGCGCATCGCACCTTCTACTTCGGCGACGGCCGAATTACGAGTGTCGAGATAAACAAGGCGCGCAAGGCGCCATCCGAGATCTCCTGGTGATTTCATGCGGACGCTAGATCGGAAGATGCTGCGCGATCTCCGACGCATGTGGGCACAGGCGCTCGCCATTGCCCTCGTCATTGCGGGCGGTGCTGCGACATTCGTCCTTGCGAGTGGCGCCTACCGCTCGCTCGATGAAACACGCATCGCTTACTATGAGCGCTATCGCTTCGGCGATATTTTCGCAGAGATCAAGCGCGCACCGAGATCCGTTGGCGAGCAGATTAAGGGCATCGACGGTGTTGCTGTGGCAGACTTCAGGATCTTGCACTACGCGGTCCTAGACGTCGCAAATCTTGTAGAGCCAGCTACCGGGCAGGTGGTTTCCGTTCCTGAGCGGATAGACGGCCAGCAGAACCGCCTGCACTTACGCGCGGGCCGGCTGCCGGAATTTGACCGCTCCGATGAGGTCGTCGTCAACGAGGCATTCGCCAAGGCCAACAGACTTCGATCGGGGGATACCTTCAGAGCGCTTCTCAACGGCAAGCTTTGCACACTCAGGATCGTTGGGATCGCGCTCTCGCCAGAGTTCATCTACGCCATTGGTCCAGGCGATCTTGTGCCGGACGATCGTCGATTCGCGGTCATCTGGATGGCCGAACGAGCGCTTGCCGGGATCCTCGACCTCGAGGGGGCGTTCAATGCGGTGAGCATCCGCCTCCTTCGGGGTGCTAACCCCGAGCAGGTCATGAAGACGCTCGATGCTGTCCTCGAGCGGTATGGAGGCACCGGAGCGTTCACGCGCAAGGATCAGTTCTCTCATGCGTTCCTGGATGCCGAGCTGGCGCAACTAGCCGCAATGCGGCGCGTCATACCGCCAATCTTTCTTCTGGTCTCAGCATTTCTCATCAACATGATCCTCACGCGCGCGATTGGGCTCGAGCGCGAACAGATTGGTTTGCTGAAGGCCATAGGATACGGCCCTCTAACGATTGCGATGCACTACATAAAGCTCGTGATCGCCATCACGGGAATCGGCATTGTCATTGGATTCATCATGGGGGCATGGCTTGGTCAGGGTGTCACGCGGCTCTATGCTGAATTCTTCCATTTCCCCTTCCTCATCTTTAGAAACGACGCAAGCACCTATGCTATCGCCGGTGCCGTATCGGTAGCCTCGGCGGTCGCCGGTGCTCTGCGCGCGGTAGCTCAGGTCCTTCGTCTCGCGCCGGCGGTAGCCATGCAGCCACCAGCGCCGCCGCGATATAACCGCGGTCTCGCCTCGCATATCCACGCGCGTCTGCCACTGTCGCAGATGACAATCATGTCTTTGCGCCATATGGCACGATGGCCGATGCGCGCGGCAGTCACGGTTCTTGGCATCGCGCTTGCCAGTGGCTTGCTGATCACGGCGCTTCTCTCTTTCGACTCGGTCGAGAGCATGGTCAATGTGGCGTTCTTCAAGATTGACCGCCAGCACGCAACTGTCGGATTCAATGACCCGCAGAACATGCGGGCTATCGATTCCGTGCGGCAATTGCCGGGGGTGCTGCGGGCCGAGCCCTTTCGCACAGTTCCAGTCCGCCTGCGCAACGGCCATCGCGTGCGCAGACTCTCGATCTCTGGCAAGCCTGCGGACATGGATCTGTCGCGCATACTGGACGCTAATCTGCGACCCCAGGGATTGCCGAGCCAGGGCTTGGTGATCGATACACGAGTTGCAGAGCTGCTGCATGTCAGTCGCGGCGATGTGGTCGAGGTCGAGGTCCTGGAAGGCAAGCGGGTACAGCGCCGGGTGATTGTCAGCGACATCGTTACGAGCTACCTCGGCCTCTCCGCCTTCATGGGTCTGGAGGCGCTGGCTGATCTGCTCGATGAGGGACCCCGGGTCAGCGGCGCACATATCGCGTATGACGTGCTGCAGGAGAGGGCTCTGTTCGACGCCATCAAGTCCACGCCCGTGGTGTCCTCCATCGGCCTGCAGAAGCGGTCCATTAGTCGCTTCCGCTCAACGATCAAGCAAAACATCGACTATATGGTAACGGTATATGTGGCGCTGGCCGTGATCATCGCCTTCGGCGTCGTCTACAATAGTGCGCGCATTCAGCTATCCGAGCACGCACGAGAGATAGCGAGTCTGCGCGTCCTCGGCTTCACACGCAACGAAGTGTCGAGGATCTTGCTCACCGAGTTGGCGATCGTTTTGTTAATCGCCGTGCCGCTCGGATGGCTGATCGGATATGGCTTCGGCTGGCTGCTCATCCAGGCCTTCTCCAGCGATCTATATCGCGTACCTTTTACGATTGAGCGGGCGACCTATGCAAAGGCGAGTCTCGTGGTGATTGCAGCAGCGCTGGTCTCAGCGCTAATCGTGCGCCGGCGCGTGAACCGTCTCGACTTGGTCTCTGTTCTGAAGGCACGCGATTGACAACGAGACAGCCCAAAAGGTGATGCCAATGGTGGTGCTGGCGAACATTCAAGTAAAGAGAGCTTTGCTGGTCCTGCTGGGAGTAATCCTCGCGTCGGGCTTTGGATGGGCGCTCTGGCCCAAGCCAGTACCCGTCGACCTGTTGGCTATATCGCGAGGCCCGCTTACGGTCACCGTTGACGAAGAAGGCAAGACGCGCATCCGGCGCGTCTACACCGTCTCGTCCCCGATCACGGGCAAGCTACAGCGCGTTGAGTTGAAGGCTGGCGACGAAGTGAAGAAGGGCGATACAGTGGTTGCGATCGTAGAGCCCTCGGCGCCGCCGCTACTGGATCTGCGCACGACGCGCGAGCAGACCGCACATGTGGCTGCAGCGAAGGCGTTCGTGGCACTTGCGGAGGCCGAAATTCGTGCCGCTCGCACGGATCTGCAGTTCGTAGAATCCGAGTTGTCGCGCGCGGAGGCATTGCAGAACACGGCAGCGATTTCGCCGCGCACTGTCGAGAAGGCGCGGAGCGATGTAGACATGCGCAAGGCCGCGCTGGCGCGTGCTCAAGCGAACGAGGAGGTGCGCAAGCGTGAACTCGAGAGCGCGGAAGCACGGCTGCTTCCACCGGACGAAGCCGCTTTGGGACGCGTCCCAGCAACCTGCTGCGTACGGGTCATGGCGCCTGAGAACGGGTTCGTGCTCAAACTTCTCCAGGAGAGCGAGAAAGACATCGTGGCGGGCACGCCGCTTGTCGAGATCGGGAATCCATCCGATATCGAGATTGTCGTGGAACTCCTTTCCGCGGAGGCGGTCCGCGTCTCGGAGGGTGCAGACGCAATGATCGAAGCGTGGGGTGGCCGGACGCCGCTCAAGGCGCGCGTTCGACGCGTCGAGCCTTCTGGGTTCACTAAAGTCTCTGCCCTGGGAATCGAAGAGCAACGGGTCCGCGTGATCCTCGATCTTGCCGATAGCAACGGCTCGCCCCCCGGCCTCGGGCATGATTACCGCATCTTCGCTCGTATCGGTATCTATCACGCCGCCGATGCGGTGCTCGTACCGGTCAGCGCACTCTTTCGCAGGGGCAGCGCATGGGCGGTCTTTGTCGCCGAAGGCGGCCGCGCGCGGGTCGCCGAAATCGAGATTGGCGAGCGCAATTCAACGTTCGCGGAGGTGCGCGGTGGTCTTCAGGAAGGAACGAGCGTCATCCCTTATCCAAGCGACCGCGTTGGGGATGGCGTGCGGGTGGAGGCGGCGTTACAAACCAATTGGAGTCAATAGCCGCAACCGCTCATGAAGTGGCTTTCTTCGAAATCGCCAATCGTAAGGCATTTGGCCACCGCTCTCAGCGAGAGGTGAAGAACGTCGTCTGATGTCCGACTACTATGGATCAATTGATCCACGTAATCAGAGCACAAACAAGCGACCGCATCGAAGATATTGGCCCACTCTGATTTTGACCGAGCCCTGCCGTCCGTGGCTCCTCTGAGCGCTATACACTGACTTCTGAAATTACTCTCAAACCTGAGCTCAGGGAACCACAGCGGTTCACCAGTTCATCGCTACGGTGTGTGTAGACGAGCGAAACGTTCCTGACCGCCCCTCGACATTACCCGGTCAGATCGCGCGACTTGGCCAGTTAACGAACTGTAAGGATCAGAGAGGCATGAGCGACCGAGCTATCGAGCGTTTTTGCATCTTGCTAAGCACGCTCACACTCATTGGCATAGTCTTGGGTTTTGGCGCCCCATATGTGGACCTGCAAACGCTTGCCGCCTTCGGCTTTGGTCTTGTGTATCTTGCGGGGGGTCTTCCGGCAACATGGCGAGCCCTGGTCGAGCTTTGGCGCGCGCGCGTCCTTGATATCGATCTTCTAATGGTGATTGCGGCGCTAGCTGCAGCTGCCGTGGGCGCCCCGGCGGAAGGCGCTGTATTGCTGTTCCTGTTCAGCCTATCCACGACACTCGAGACCTTGGCCATGGGGCGTGCGCGGCGGGAGGTCGAAGCGCTCATGGCGCTGCGCCCAGAGACGGCCCTACGTAAGAGCGCCGCCGCAGATATCGAAGAGGTGTCTATCTCCGAAGTCGTTGTCGGTGATGTGCTGATAGTGCGACCCGGTGCCAAGATCCCCGTGGATGGCGTCATCATCAACGGTGATGGACACCTCGATGAGTCGACGGTGACTGGTGAATCTATGCCGGTCCGCAAGTCATCGGGCGCGAAAGTCTTCGAGGCCACGGTCAACCATCGCGCCGTCCTTGAGATGCGCGTCACCGCTTCGGCGAACGACAGCACTGTGGCACGGATGATCCAACTCGTTACAGAGGCGCAGGCAGCTCGGGCCCCTTCGGAGCGTTTCAGCGCGTGGTTCGGACAGCGCTATACCATTGCCGTGCTTGCTGGGTCTGCCCTAGTCCTCGGCGTTCTGTTGTGGCTCGGCCGGGAATGGGAGGATGCGCTCTACCGCGCCGCAGTGGTGCTCGTTGCTGCAAGCCCGTGCGCGATTGTCATCAGCGTTCCTGCAGCGATCCTTTCAGCGCTCTCAGCATCGGCACGGGGTGGTGTTTTGTTCAAGGGCGGTGCTGCACTCGAGAATTTCGCTGCAGTGACACAGTTCGCCTTCGACAAGACGGGCACATTGACAACAGGACAACCGGAAGTCTCCGCAGTCATATCGCCTGCGATGGCCGAGAATGACTTCTTGCGGCTCCTGGCAGGTCTGGAGGCTCATTCTGAGCATGGTATCGCGGCCGCAATTCGCCGCACGGCGGAGAGAAGATCACTTACGCCTATCGCAGTTTCCAACGTAGTTACCCATCCGAGCGAAGGCATTACTGGGCGCGATTGCGAGGGCGATGTTTGGGCCGGAAACCCGCGCATGGCAGCCCGGATGGGTGCAGATTTAACCACACCGGCGTTCAAGGCGATGACGGGAGGGTCGGAGACCGTCGTCTGGATGGGGCGGGGCCGCAGAGTGCTGGGGGCTGTCACGGTAGCCGATGGCGTGCGCGGGACCTCCCGGGACGCCCTCGAAGCTCTGCGCGAAGTGGGCATCACTCAGATCACCATGATGACCGGCGATCGATGGCCCGTTGCTCAGCGCATCGGCACGGAACTTGGGTTCTCGGAAGGTGACATCAAGGCTGATCTTCTGCCGGAAGATAAGGTCCGTCTGGTCGAGGCTATGGCAAGGACCGGCAAGGTCGCGTTTGTTGGAGATGGCGTGAACGACGCGGCCGCTCTGGCGCGAGCGGACGTCGGCATTGCGATGGGTGCGGCCGGAAGTGAGGTGGCGCTTCAGGCAGCCGACGTGGCCTTGCTCTCCGAAGATATGGCTCGGTTAGCCGCCGCACATCGACTTGCGCGGCGCACAGCGCGCATTGTCCGCCAGAACCTTGGGTTTGCGATGGGCGCGATGATCGTGCTCGTGGCCGGCGCACTGCTATTCGACTTGCCACTGCCATTGGCTGTGGTGGGACACGAGGGAGGCACGGTGCTTGTCGTGCTCAACGGGCTTCGACTTCTTTTCGATCCCATCCGAGCCGATGGGCGATCGTACATGATGCAGTCGGCGAGAAGTGCGATTGACGAGCAACGACGACGACGCGAGGCCCTATCAGAGGCCTGACATGCCCAGTGGATCGACAACGGCCTTACTGAGGTTGCCGGGCGAGCCCCGAAATATAGGCCAGAAGCGCCTCGATATCGTCAGGTTCGAACAGAAACTCGGGCATATCATTGTGTCCGACCACAATGCCCTCGGCCAAGGATTCGGCGAGGTGTTCGACCGGATATTTTCTCGGCAGATCACGGAAGGGCGGCGCCTTGTTGTGAGGACTTCCGCCCACTTGCGTCACGGCGTGGCAGCGAGAGCATTCGCGTGCGGCGATCTCACTCCCGCGTTCCACTAAGTCTTCTTGACCGAAAGTCTCTACGGAAGGCACGGCCAGAAGCAGAGTAGCGAGCACAAAAGCTATGCCTGCTCTTCGCCTCAGCATGAACGCGCGGATCGGATGTTGCCTCACTACGACTCCTTTGTTGAACCGCTGGCTATCGGAAACGCATTCCCATACCGGGACCGCCCATCCCCATCATGGGCAACACGATCTCGTCGGCCTCCTTCTTCTGACTTTCAGTAAGGCCCTGGTAGAGTTCGGACCAAGCGGCTTTGATCTGCTTCAGTTCATCGAGACGCGCTGACATGAATTGCTCATGAGCCTCAAGGCGCTCGACGAGGGTCTTGCCGGGTTCGTCACCTGACCACTTGCCGCGCATTCGCTCGGTACGGCTGGCCGCCGACTTCCGGATTGCCTCAGCCAGCTTGTCCCACGCCGCTGTTTGGGCGTCAGTGATCGTCAGTTCGGTCTTCAGGAAAGCGAGACGACCATCGACCCTGTCGATCATCGTATCAGGGCCACCCCAGCGGGGGCCCCAACCTTCCCACATGTGCCATCCACGGCCCGGTCCACCACCATACCCCATGCCCGGCCCCCCTTGAGCCAAAGCGACTGAGGTAGCCGAGAGGGCCGATACTGTCAGCAAGGCGAGGATTGTCTTTTTGGGGGTCGGCATGACTGCCTCCTGATGCAGGACCAAAAACTTCGTGTCTCACATCGGATAAATTTCGCATGGGCAGCCAAAAGGCTCATTGATGGACATCAATCTCCCAGTGACGCAGCGGCGCTATCAGAGGCATCTCCCTGGCATCACTCAAGCCCCGTCCATATCGCGCACGCGCCGCTCCGGAACGCGAGACAAGCATCTGTCTCGATGGAGTGACCACTTATCGTTTGATACATCATTTGACCTTCGATGCATCGTGATGCCGACTTGCCGTTCTTCGCCGACCACATTTGTCCTTAGACGGTGGCAGGAAGTAGGTAGAGCGCAAAATGGAATGCATGAGCGCGTATGTCATCCGCATCGATCGACGCTGGGTTTGTTAAATCTCGAGCAATGGAACAGGATGCTTGAAGCATGAGTAGGCTCGGCAGACATTTCGAAATGCATGTGGTCGATCGAATCGGCTGGCTTCGTGCTGCTGTGCTCGGGGCCAACGACGGTATCGTATCGACCGCAAGTCTGATCGTCGGGGTGGCCGCTGCATCGACCGGGCCGGCCGATGTGCTCATTGCTGTGGCCTGCCCCTAGTTGCGATACCAGGAATTAAGTTAGAGTCGGGCCGCCATCGGCCAGCATCTGATCTGGCCGGAGCGCAGCGTAGGCGAGATCG
>LNEA01000020.1 GCA_001464855.1 Rhizobiales bacterium Ga0077530 | reverse complement strand
GCGGACGTCTTCATCCGCACGGAACGGCGGACGTTCATGGACTACATCATGAAACCGCTGTCCGATACGTTCGCCAAGGCGTTCCGCGAACAATGAGGTGAGCGCAAAAGTCGCCCGTCGAATGATATGGGTTCGAACTGAGTGCTGCGTTGCACCTTGCCACGTCCGAAAATCCCTGAACAACCGCGCGCCAAGTCGGCAAGTTAGGAAAGTCGTTTGCACGACGCGCGACTGTAAGCTGAGGATCGAAACAAAAGCAGTTGAAAATTCGGCTGTAAGACATGCAAGTCAGCGCATCGGAACTCGGTGTTATGCCCGCCGCTTAAAGGCTGGGCGCCGGGTGACAACCGGGGGTAAGGGAGATGGTGGACATAGCGGATTTTCCCGGTTTTTGGCTGCGACAGCAACGTATCGCGACCACGCCGATATTTCGTCTGCCATCACCAGTCGCGAAAAATTCGATATCGCCGTTCGGGGTAGAGAAAGCGCGGGGCATCCGAGTCGTAGAACTCGGGAGCCCCCCGTAAGCGCGGTGCATAGTAATAGTACGGCCGGTATCCGTTGTACCCCTCACCGTAATACACGCGCTCTCTGTAAATTACGCCCGTTCCCAAGTGATAGTGACGGTGCTCGTGGTAGTGGCGATGGTAGTGTTCATGGTAGTGCCGGCGATGCTTCACCGGCTCGGAGATCAAAACGGCTTCCGCGGGCGCGGCCGGTGGAGCAATGGGAGCCGCCAAGGCAATGTTCGCAAAGCCCGACGCCGTTGCGGTCAATAGTACTATTTTCAATAGCCGGTTCACCACGGTCCCCTTTCAGGTCTCATCGATCGTGTCCAGCAACAGTGCAATCACGATACAGGTTCCCAGACCCCCCTCTCAATTCAGATTCAGCGTTTATGATTAGCAAAGGGCCGGCTCCGAAACTCCGCAAAGGAGTCCGTCGCTTGGGCCGAAAGATTGTGGAGTGAGCCGATGACGGCAGTTGGCGGTGAATTAGCGAACCAGGCCGAACGGGCCGTAATACGTCGACCAGCGGAAGCCGTTGCGGCAACTTGCGGGCAATGATCCGCGGGCGGCTGTGGCAACGGTCGCGGAAAGTCGTCTGGCCTCAAGTCGGGCCATTCTCACTCTCGATCAGCGGACGCAAGAGCTAGAACGGTTTCGAACATCGAAAGATCGGGCCAAAGGCCTACTCGAAGCCGCTCCCACAGCCCATGAGGGTCCGATCAAGAAGAAGGCAGCGTATATAACTAGCGAAGCAGCACACCAGTTCACTCTGTTAACGGGCGACATCGTGAGGCGGAACCCCAGGCCCAAGGACGGCATGAAGCGCGAGAGCGAGTTTGTAAAGTTTTTAAGTGAGTTATTCGCACGCATGGGCATCGATGCAAGCGCTGAGTATATGACGAAGGACTTTCTCGCAAAGCGCAAGACGGAGCGGTTGGCGGAATGGTCGCCGAATTAGGCCCACTTGTTTCGCCAACGCTACGCGTCCACGTTCGTGGCCATCGACAACCTTGACGGGCCTTTAGTTGCCGTTGGCGTTAGCCCGCGCGCCGATGGGAAGATGAATGGCGAAGCTCTCCTGGTTTAAGGAGAAGGCCTCAGCGCTCTTGTCTACGACGCCTGCGGTCGAATTATCACCGGTGCTCACCGATGAAGAGATGCGATCGGCATCAGTGCCCATCGGTGAGCACCGGTGCGCAGAACTCCTTGCGGAAGCGGGTCCGCTCACGCCGCCGCGTCAGCCGATCGAAGCTGCAAATCGTTGGCTGACGTGGATGCAGGAGCAAGGTTTCGTCGGCGACGTGGGCTGGAACGCTTTGCCGGGTGATCCGAGGCGCGCCGGTGTTCTCGACTGTTACTACCTGCACTGCGCCGAGGAGCGAACGACCCCGCTTCGGCCGAAAACCTTCGCAACTGCGCTGGGTAAGAGTAAGGCCATTGAGAGGCGCCAGATCCTTTCGGGCGGACGCAAGCTCACGGTCTACTGGATTCCTGACTCTATCGAACGCTACTGGATCAACAACGAGGGCCACCGGAATGCAGAAGACCAGCGTTCCCATTGAACAAGATTGGCCTGCTCCCCTGAAGTGAGGCCGAGGATGAGTTTCGAATCGGGCTATTTCCAACCTCTCGAATGGAGACGTGGACATGGCACGAAAGGGACGG